>CAYVJO010000307.1:0-4333 GCA_964451735.1 uncultured Hyphomicrobiaceae bacterium
CACGCCTCTGGGAACGATCCGCATCGGCCTCGCTCATGGATCGGTCACCGGCTTCGACACAGCTGGCGAAGCGTCAAACCCCATCGATCCGGCGCGGCCTGCAAAAGCCGGTCTCACCTATCTCGCTCTTGGCGATTGGCATAGGACCTTGCGCATTGCGCCGGCTGTCTGGTACTCCGGAACGCCTGAGCCGGACCGCTTTGATAGCCAGGAAGAGGGTAAGGTCCTTCTCGTCGATATTCCCGCGGCAGGCGCGCCGCCACTTGTAACCGAGAAAACCGTTGGGCGTTTTCTATGGCGGTCCTGGGCGGAAACAATCGGTGGCGATGATGAGCTTGCGCTAATGGAGGCCCGAGTGCGGGCACTGCCATCCCCGTCACGGACGGTTCTCAGAATGACGCTACGGGGGGCGCTATCGCTATCCGGCCATGCCGAGTTCACCGAACGGCTTGCGGGGCTGGAAGCAGCTTTCTTTTGGCTGTCCGTCCGTGCCGATGAGCTGGCCGCCGCGCCGACGCCGTCGGACCTGGAGACGCTCGCTTTCGATGGACTACTCCAAGAGGTTGCAGAGCGGCTTCAGCGCCGGGCACTGGACGGAGTGCTTGCGATGCCGGAGCGGCAGGTCGCGGAAAGCGCTCTTATTCAGCTATATGCGACCCTGAATAATGGCGGGTGCAAAGATAGGCCGTGATGGAGATCGTACGGATCAGCGTCGAAGGCGTGGGACGGTTTGAAGGAAAAGCCGCCGTCGAGGGGTTCGGCCCTGGCGTCAACATCCTGTCGGCCGCCAATGAAGCTGGGAAATCAACACTGTTTCGCGCGCTGCGCATGTGTTTTTTCGAACGCCACACGTCCAAAAACGTGGCGATCAAGTCGATCGCGTCAGACGGTGTCAGCCTGCCCGTGACTATCACCGTCGATTTCACGCTGGAGGGATGTTCATACCGTATCGAGAAATCCTTCCTGCGCGGCCAGCGCGCCAGTTTGAGCCTTGATGGCCGCGTTATCGCGAAGAACAGCGAGGCTGACGAAAAGCTTTGGGAGCTGCTCGGCGTCGAGCCGGCCAGCAGCCGCTCCGTCGATGCTGCGGCTTTCGACATGCTGTGGGTCGGTCAGCGCGCATCCTTCGAGCTTCCGCCGATAACGAAAGGCGGCGAGACCATGCTCGGCGCGGCCATCGAGTCCGAGATCGGTGCTGTGCTTGGGGGCGAGCGGGCAAAGACGCTGCTCGCACAGACCCGCGACGAACTTGCGCAATATGTCACGAGCAAGACTGGAAAAGCACTCGTATCCGGTCCTCTGGGACAGGCCGAGCGCAAGTTGGAAAGCTTGCGTACCGATCGCGACAGGCTTGCAGAACGCCTGCGCAGTCTGGAGAACCAGTTTACCCTGGTCGAGCGGCTTCGCAAAGAGCGCGCGAGGCTCGCCGATCCCGAAGACGCGGCGCGCCATGAAGCCGAACTCGCTGAAGCGAGGCACGCGCTTGCGGCTGCGAAAAAGGCGTCGGAGCGGCTCGCCGCGCTCGAAATGGAAGAGCGTGCACGCCAGCATCAGAAGGACGCCGCCGCCGAGACTTTGACCCAGCTTCAGGACCGCGCAAGGCGCGTCGCGGACCTGCGCGAGCGGATAGGAAAGATTATAACGGAAAAAGCCTCACTTGAGAGTGAGGAAAGCGGCACACGCATGCAGCTTGCCGAAATCAAGTCGCGTAAGGATAAATTCGAAACGGAGGACGATGCCTCGACCCGGCGCGACCGTCTTCTCCAAAGATTGAGCGCAGCCATATCGAAAACGCAGACGAAGGCGGAATTGGAGCGCAAGGCCGGCCTGCTCCTGAAGATCGTGGAAAGGCGAACCCAGAAGCTCGCCGAGCTAAAAACCTTCAAGATCACAGCCGAACATATCCGTTCACTCGACAAAATCGAGCGCGAATCCAGCCTGATCGAGGCTCAACTAACAGCGTCCGCATCCAAGCTGTTCATTGCGATCAACGGTCAATCTGGCACATCGATCCTGATCGATGGACGCAAGGCGCAGGATGGCGAGATCCTCCCGATCGCCAAGCCCATCAGGGTTTCGGTCGGCGGATTTGCAACTTTGACGCTCTCCCCGCCGGACGGCTTCGGCAAGGACCATGAGGAAAGCCGGAAAGCCATGTTGGCCAGGCAAGTCAGGATTTTCGACGACACCGGGATTACGAGTCATGAGGAGGCAAGGCAGCATTTCGCACGCCGCCAGACGTTGGAGACTGACTTGAAGACCATCGAGGCAGAGCTGTCAGCCCTTGGCGTCGATCCGCAAATAGCAGAGCGCACGCTTACAGAATGGCGCGAGCAGATCGCCATGGTGGGGGCAGAACTGAAAGAGGTCCTGGCGCAAGCGAATTGTGAAGGTGAACCCGATATGGCCATCATCGAAGAGGAGCGCCGCGCAATCGCGCAGCAGCAGGAGGTAAGGCGAGCCGAACGCAAGGCTCTGGAGATATCTGCCCAGGAATTCCAGCAGCACCATGAGCAGTTCGTTTCGCAAAGATCGAAACTCGCCGGCGAACTGGACGAAATGCGCCGGACGCTTGCAGCCGATTTGGTTCTATCCCCCGACGCTACGCGGGCGGCAGAGCTTGCCGAAGCGCAAACGCGCATGGAGGCAGCGTTGAAAGCGCATCAGCAGGCCGCAGGTGCATTGGCCGATATGCGCAGCAAGGCTCCCGATCCTCACGAAACGGAGCGTCTTAGCAACAAAATCTTGCGCCTCGAAAGCGCGGCAGACCGCCGCCGAAACGAAATCTTAGAACACGACAAGACGATTTCCAATGTCGAAGGGCAGATCCAGAGCGCGGGCGGCGACGGAATTGGCGAGCGAATGGCCATTATCGAAAGCGAATTTGCCCAAGCCGAGATCGACGCTGCGCGGCATCGCAAGCGCGCCAGCGTCTTGTCCTTACTGGCTGATACGATCGAGGCTGTTCTGGCGGAGAGCCGGGAGAAGTATTATCGTCCTGTCCTGCGCCATTTGACGCCATTCGTAAACGATCTCTTCCCCGGCGCGCGGCTTGAGCTGGGCGAGGGCTTCACGGTGAGCGGAATCAGCCGAAGCGGGGACGCGCCTGAACCTTTCGAAAGGCTGTCGGATGGAACGCAGGAACAGATCGCGGTTCTGACGCGACTAGCCATGGGCGCTTTGCTGGCAGAGAGGGGAAAGGCTTTTCCCATCATCCTCGACGATGCGCTGGTCTTTTCCGACGACGACCGTATCGCGCGTCTGTTCGACGCCCTCGTCCGTGCGGGCGCGAACCAGCAGATCATCGTGCTGACATGCCGTACGCGCGCTTTCGCGGCACTGGGCGGGCGCACGCTAGCAATTTCGCACGAGTTCCGACCCGTTCCGGTTTATACTTGACGCTATTATGAAGCGCGGTCTGGAAAACAATCTCTGGAACGATACCGCTCCGGCCATTCCGGCAAGACCTGCCACTTCGCTTCCGGCTGCGGTGGACGCAGCCATTATCGGCGGTGGATTTACGGGCTGCTCAGCCGCCCTTCATCTTGCCGAAGCGGGCATGTCGGTCGGTCTGTTTGAAGCCGAAACGATAGGTTATGGCGGATCTGGCCGCAATGTCGGCCTAGTCAACGCTGGCTTATGGACGCCCCCTGAAACGGTGGAGAGGGTGCTCGGCGCGGCTGCGGGGCGGCGGCTAAACAATGCGCTCGCGGCGGGGCCGGACCTCGTCTTCTCGCTGATCGAGCGTCATGCGATTTCATGCGAGGCCATAAGAAATGGCACGCTTCATTGCGCCCATTCACCTGCCGGATTGGCGGACCTGCGCGACCGCCTGCGCCAACAGCGCGCTGCTGGAGCGCCGGTGGAGCTTCTGACGCGCTCGGAAACGGCGCAACTCACCGGCACACGGGCCTTTTACGGCGCTGTTATCGACCAACGTGCCGGAACGATACAACCACATACCTATGTCCGCGGGCTGGCGATGGCTGCGGCTAGGGCTGGCGCGGTGATCCATGAAAACACGCCCGCTCTCTCCATCTGTTGGGACGATGGCGCATATCGCATTGGGGTTCCTGGCGGAGCATTCAAGACCGGCGCTGTGATCATTGCCACAAACGCTTATTCGACCCATCTGGACTTGAAGCCCGAGCCGTCATTTACAACGCTAAGCTATTTTCAATGCGCAACCGAGCCCTTGCCTGCTCGAATGCGTGACGCCGTTTTGCCTTGTAAGCATGGCTGCTGGGATACGGCCAGGATCATGACTTCGTTCCGTCTCGATGGGCAAGGCCGGTTTTTGCTCGGCGCAATCGGCGACCCGCGCGGGATTGGC
>CAYVJO010000308.1:0-1449 GCA_964451735.1 uncultured Hyphomicrobiaceae bacterium
TATGGCTGCTATATTGCGTGCGATATGGGGGGGATGAAGAACTAATAATTTTGCGTTAAAGAATCACAGGCTCGTTTTTTCATGCGCAGGCGTGATGGCGAAGCAAGCAGGGAGAATTCTTGTTCATCCCTGTTGAGGCTGCACTAACGGCTCCAAATCAGAGGCAGTAGATCACCTCAAACTCAGCACTAGCGGCTTTCAACTGTCCGCTGCATTTGATGAATTAGTATGCAGCGCAACTTGCCCAGGCATCGAAAACTTCCGTTACCATTGAACCCCAACTTACAGAACAGTCAACGCAGCAATACCGGCAGTCAAATTAGTTGATTTGATGATATAGAAATACTTATGGTTTTAGAATGGGGGAATGTTATTAGGAACTGGTTCTTTAATAGGATTGCAGAGATCTCCAACAAAAAGCGATGAATACAATCTACCAGAAACTAACCAACCAAGAGGATTGTAATTTTGAAAACCAATTAAAACTGCATTATTTAGTAATTCTGAGGATCTAGAGTTCAAGGATGAATTTTCTAGTTCTTCAGTAAGATTTTCTATCTGCCCAACAAATCCGCTTGGGTAATCAAGGCTCTCCCCACCACTAGAACAGCTCCTTCTCCAAGAAGCCAAAGGATAATAGTGAGCAGCTTCTTTTAAGTCTGAAATTGCTTGTTGCTGGTTACCAAGTCTTGCTGAAAGAATAGCTCTATCAAAATACAAACGAGCTATTTCACCTGAATAGCCTCTAGAATGGCCTCCAACAGATTCCATCATTCTCACTAGACGTTCTAATATATTTAGCGCCTGAGTATAGTCAGTAATTGCTTTTTCATAGTCGGAGATACTTACGTAGACTAAAGCTCTATTGATATACGGTACCGTAACTTCATTAAGATTCAAGTAATTTGAGTAGTTCTCGGAAGTCACAAATATATCTACCACAGCAATCGACTTGCTAAAATACTCAATTGCTTGTGAGTAATTACCCGTTCTATAGTAAATCAAACCTAAATTATTATAGGACTTGTAAGCATCAGAAGATACATCTACTGAGAACATATAGTCTCTGATAGCGCTTTCGTAAATAAGTAGATTACTTGCCTCTCTATTTGTATTTGAGGTTAATTCCTGCCCTTGTTGATAGCAAGCTCCTCTTGCAAAAAGGGCTTCTACATAATTAGAGTTTATTTCAATTGCCTGATTTAAATTATCAAATACTCTCTCAGAACAACTATAAAAATTACGGTCTCTATAGTGAATCATTGCTATCTCATAATAAGCTTCAGAGTAATCAGACCTTAAACTAATTGCTCTACTGAAATAATCAATTGCCAATTCCCTTGCGTCTTCATCAGAACTCCACTTAACAGAAGATCCCAATTCAAAAAATACTCTTGCTCTCAAGTATGGAAATATGAAAACATCTTCTAATCCATTGAGAGATGGTTG
>CAYVJO010000308.1:1459-4332 GCA_964451735.1 uncultured Hyphomicrobiaceae bacterium
CTGTGGCGGATTTGAGAGTATTCCAATTGCAAATAAAAGCCTTACAATTTCCTCAACCGGCAACCCAGCGATTAGAACTGTGTCAGTAATGATATCCCGTTCAGCACGAACAGTAACTGCAACTAGTTGGCCATCCTCCGTTAGAACTGGTCCACCACTCATACCCACTTGAGCAACATCAAGTTTATAAATTAGGTCATATCTGTTCGGTCGAACTTCTTCAGAGGATGGAACACGACCAACAACTTCACCCGTAGCATCAACATATAATCTATTATTACCTGTTGCAACGCTAGGGTTAATCCATCCTCCTGCTTGAATTGGCACTCCTTCCCCAATCCGGCCGGAACTTGCAAACTCAACAATTTCGTAATTTTGATCACTAGTAAACTGTAAAACTGCTAAATCTAATCCGGGAAGTCTTTGGATCTGACTAGGAGGAATGTAATGTCGCTCACCAGTAGCTGTTTGAATTGTATAACTATCATTGGATTGAAGTCCTGCACCATTAACTACATGCCACGCAGTAAGAACTGTATAAAGATTTTCCTGCCTAGAAACAATTACACCAGACCCACCATTTCTTACTGTAATTGGCGGGTCAATTCTTACTGTAATTCTTCTAGCTAGACTGTTAGGCCGAAATTGTTGAAATGGCTGTGCTGGAGTGGGAAAAGATTGAACTAGAGTAACAAGAATACTACCAATTAAAACACTAGAAATTTTCTTACAAGAAAACATTATCCGACCTCGTCCATAACTGACATCTACATATTCAATTGCGGTTTTACAGAACTTAGTCGCTTTTCAAAAGTGAGACAAAAAGATCTATCTATCAAAACTGTCTAAGATATCTTCGAGAGGAATGGCCAGGCTTAACTGTGAAAGCAATTCTTGGATTAGGGGATTTGGATCTGTTCCATCATCGTATTGTAATGGATCATTCCAAAGAGGGTTATCTCGTAATCCATTGATTCCTATAACTTCTCCTTGCGAGTTTAGTAAAGGGCCTCCACTCATTCCAATATCTACTTGATTTGTGTATCCGATTCGATATCCATCTCGCAATGGATGCTCTAAAATGAGCGCAACTTGACCTTCCCTAAACGTAAAGTTGTTCTCTTGGACAGATGCTTCTGTAGCATATCGAAAACCAGATGTGAAAACTTTATCTCCTACTTCAACACCAGAAATGCTACCAATGGTAGTGACATTATAAATTTTAGTGCTACGAAATGTAAGTAGAGCTACATCTTTATTCATTGCACTGAACTCCGTAGAAACTTCTGCAAGATATGTTTCCCCATTTGAAGTTTGAATTGAATAAGGAGTCTCCCCAGAGCTGAGTACATGTGCATTAGTTAGGACAGTGTAAATTAATCCTTGTGAATCAATAATTATTCCAGAACCTATAGGGATATCTGCTATTACCTTAACTGTAATACTTTGAGCAATGGAATGAATTTGCTCAATATCTAATGATGATTTAAATGCTGTGACCAAATAATTAGTCTTATCCATTCGAGCATATGATGGTCGAGAATACTCCACAATAACAAGGTCACTAATACAAAAACATATGAGAAAAGTTATCTTCAGTCCCTGTGTACTAAAGAAGCAATATTTTAGAAACAATTTAGTCAGATAATTTTTCAAAAAAACGACTGAAACTAACATATGCCTCTCGATCTGTGTAAAAGATAAGATCATCTGTTAAGTAAAGAGGTCGTCCAGCAGCAATGCGATTCAAATCAAATAAATTAGAAAGGGCATTAAAACGATCAACACCTGGTAGTAGAGTGATCAAAATATCAGATTCTAGACACTCCCCGCCCACAGTCCTAGTTATACAAATGACGCCGTAATTATTAAACATACCTGTTCTTATATATTGACGCTGTAAAAGACCATTGTCATAGTACGTCTGCAATCTCTCAGATGTAATTTCACAGCGCTGTTGTGGTGTGCTACCTGATCGGCTAAAATATTCAGAAATCCAATAAATTAAATGAACTGGGCTACCACCACGACGACTGAAGGCAAGAGTTGCTGGTACAGTTTGTTGGTTATGAATTGCTGCACCGCAGGAAAAATTGGTTTCTTGCGCTGTAACTGACGGATGAAACGCAAATACTATTCCACAAAAAAGTATTAAGCCTAAGAGTGATTGGTAAAGTCCTAATGTCTTCATCACCTATAATTAAACCTCTTAAGTATTTTTTACTGGCAATACCCAGCTACTTTTATCAAGAATTATTACAAAATGGAACGTAGTGAGCTACTTAGAATTTTAGCAACTGAATCTGAACACTTGGGTTAACCATAAGTCTAGACTCTAAGAGTCAAGATGCGTGTTTTACCATCTCAGTGCTGATTTTCATCCAAAATCTCAAAGCTCCTCGTCATCTCTTCTACAAGGCCTTCATATTCTGAATACTGAGATACTTCTGATCTGTAGCTAACAAAATATGCTTGAAACCTTTCTAACATAATTAATTCCATTACTTGAAAAGTTTGATTATTAGTTTTAACTTTGTATTTAAGAATGTATGCTGGCCGATTTGATAGAGTAGCTCTTTTTTCGGAAATAAGCTCAAGTTCAATAAATCTAGTACGGACAAAATGAATATGATCACTAACAAACTCAACTAATGATTCTTGCTGAGTCAAGTCTTGTTGGTAAATAGTTATCTCAACGGGTGAAGGATTTACAGCTTCGTACTTGACTGGAAACAATGTCAAGACTTCCTTTGTAATAGCATTTGGAATTCTTTGACAAATCCAATTTTCTGGATGTTTAATTCTGAGTCTGTAAGCAGGAAAACTACAATATATAAAATTATCTGAATTGAGACTAAAACTTTTCCATATCT
>CAYVJO010000309.1:0-4328 GCA_964451735.1 uncultured Hyphomicrobiaceae bacterium
CGCAGCGTCGCAAGATGTCGTTGGCTTCCTTCAGAGCCGGATCGGCAAGCTGCGATAGCGAAAAATGCGTCTCCATGAGCGCTCCTATGATCCTGCGTATATGCGGCCAGGATTGAAAATCCGATGCGGATCGAACGCTTCTTTCAGACGTTTGATTAACGCCATATTGGCCTCGGGCAGAGGATGGAACACATCCACCGCGGCGCGAGTGGATGGGTTGGCGCGGATCAGCATGGCGTCCGCCTGAAACTCCGAGATGATCCGCCGCAGGATCGTCGCGCCAGCATCGGTCGCGGGCGATACTTCGATCCATATCAGACCGCCTGACCATTCATAGGCGGCGTGACAGTCGAGCTGGGCGCGAAGGATGCTGACCAGTTTCGCCGCGCGATCGGGCGCTGTCGTGATGCGCCAGAGCGGCCAATCGCCCGATGTCAGAAATGTGAGATCGCGAATATCGGCCCAGAAACTACGCGAACGCTCATCGTCAAGCTCGTAAATCGCACCGAATGGCTTCAGCATGTCGTGCAGCGCCGCGATCCGGCGTGAGAGCGCTGCTGGAAAGCTCTCCAGACGCAAAGCCGTCACGGATTGTCCGATTTTCGCGATGTCGGGATTGCTGAGGCGTTCGACGAAAGCGGCGGGAAGGTGCACAGTACCGGACACTTCGTAAGGGCTCCCGATGGCGCGGCATAATGCATGAACCGCGCCTTCGTCCGGCAGGTTTAGCATGATGAGCGAGCGGGTTTCCTCCGCTTGAGGTATGACCTTGAATGTTGCCTCGGTCAGCACCGCCAACGTACCCCACGAACCGGTCAGTCCTCTTGCCAAATCGTAGCCCGTGACATTCTTCATCACACGCCCTCCCGATTTGATGATTTCGGCATAGCCATTGACGGCGCGAATACCGATAAGATGATCGCGGACGCTGCCGCGCGCGATCCGGCGCGCTCCGGAAATATTGCCGGCAACGACGCCGCCTACCGTTGCCTCTCTGGGGGCATCAAGGGCTACCAGGCGCTCCCAGCGGGCGGGCTCGAAGGCCAGTTGCTGACCATGCTCGGCCAGAAGAGCTTCGATTTCGGACAGTGGCGTACCGCTTCTGGCGGACAACACCATCTCTGTCGGCTCGTAAAGCGTTACACCACGAATTTGCGCCGTCGAAACTCGGGTAGCCACCTGCATCGGCCGCCCTATACCCCGTTTCGTCCGGTTCCCGCAAATCTCGACCGGGAGTTTTTGTTCGACGGCCTGCGCAATTAGGCCGGCTAACTCCTCTTCGGTGGGCGGATAATAAGTCTCGTTAACGTACACTGGCCAGATATGCCTCTTGTGCTTTTAACGGGAAAACTTTGCCCGGATTGAGGAGCCATTGCGGATCGAACACGCTTTTTACCCGCATTTGTTGGATCATGTCCACCTCGTTGAACTGGACACTCATCAACTCCCGCTTCTCGATACCGACGCCATGCTCGCCCGTCAGACACCCCCCCAATTCGACGCATAGAGCGAGAATTTCCTCGCCGCAGAGCTCGGCCCGCACTTTCTCGGCAGGGTCATTCGCGTCATACAAAATGAGCGGATGAAGATTACCATCCCCGGCATGAAAAATATTGGCCACTTGCAGCTCATGCTTGCGGCAAATCGTGGCGACGCCTGTCAACGCGTCCGGCAGGCGCGCCAGTGGAATGACCCCATCCATGCAATAATAATCGGATATCCGCCCGATCGCTCCGAACGCGGCCTTGCGCCCTTTCCAGATCGCGGCGGATTCCTCCTCGCTCTGGCTGATTTTCACAACTTTCGGGTCGAACTCGGCTGCGATGTCTTGTATCCGCGCCAGCAGTATTTCGATTTCGTCGGGCGAGCCCTCCACCTCGATGATCAGGAGAGCATCCACATCCAGTGGATAGCCCGCATGGGCGAAATCCTCACAGACCTTGATGGCGGGCCTGTCCATGAATTCCATGGCCACGGGAACGATGCCCTTGCCGATGATCGCCGAAACGCAGGCCCCTGCCGCTTGGTTGGAGCGGAAGCCGATCATCATCGGGCGCGCTCCTTCAGGCTTGGGAAGAATTCGCAAAGTGGCCTCGGTCACGACGCCGAACTGTCCCTCGGACCCAGTGATGAGAGGCAGGAAATCGTAACCGGCCGGGTCGAGATGCGGCCCGCCGAATTCAACGACATCGCCATTCATCATGACCATCTTGAGCCCCAGAATATTGTTCACCGTGACGCCATATTTCAAACAGTGCGCGCCTCCCGCATTCATCGCGATATTGCCGCCGATGGTGCAGGCAAGCTGGCTGGATGGATCGGGCGCGTAAAAGAAGCCGGACGGATCGACGGCGCGCGAGATACCCAGATTGGTAATGCCCGTCTCGACCCGGACATAGCGGCTCTCCAGATTGACCTCCAGGAGACGGTTCATTCGTGACATGCCGAGCACGATAGCGTCCTCCAGCGGCAATGCGCCGCCCGAGAGCGACGTACCCGCCCCGCGCGCCACAACGCGGATTCCTGCAAGATGGCAGAAGCTGAGCGTCTGGCTGACTTCCTCGGTAGAGCCAGGTAGCACGACGGCTAGCGGCAGCACCTTATATGCAGTCAGGGCGTCGGTTTCGAACGCCCGCCGTCCCGCCTCTTCCAGGACCAGCGAACGGGTGGGCAGCAGTTTCTTCAGTGAGCCGACCAATCCGTCCCTGCGCTCCAGAATATCGGCTTGCGGCTTCAGCATCGAAATGCCCGACATCTCTTCCACCCTTGCTTTTTGGCAACCATCACGAATTATGTGTGTGCTGAACGCTTGAATCTGACGGCAGATGTGTGAAATTTAATCTGCCGTCGCGATTGACAGTTTTTCTGCTATGCAACACACTCATCCTGGCACTTTACCTACTGACCTCTCTTACACCGGAGACAGAGCGGCGTGCCCATGACTCCTATAACCGACCTGGAGATTTTCGCCCGCGTTGCCGCCGCCGGCAATATGTCTGCAGCGGGCCGCGAAATGGGGTTGTCCCCAGCCGTTGTAAGCAAGCGCCTCAGCCATATGGAAGACCGTCTCGGCGCCCGTCTTTTTCAACGTACCACAAGACAGCTCAAACTCACAGAGATGGGTGAGGGCTTTTACACCCGGGTCGTTCAGATTCTGAAAGACATCGATGAAGCCGAGGCCTATGTCTCGCAGCTCAGCGAGAAAGTTGGCGGTGTTTTGCGGATTACCGCTCCGATTGGATTTGCCCGGATGCATATCGGGCCGTTCCTGCCCGAATTCATGAAGCGTTACAAGGACCTATCCGTTGAAGTTCTCCTGCGGGACGATATCGTGGATATTGTCGGGGAGTCGATCGATCTGGCCATCCGCGTCGCGGAACTTGACGATTCGAGCCTCGTCGCACGCAAACTTGCGCCCTGCCGCCGCGTCATTTGCGCGTCGCCCGATTATATTCAGCGTTACGGCGCGCCCAAGACCCTGGCCGAGCTGTCGGACCATAGCTGTCTGTCACTCGGCTTTCAGCATGTTTGGCGGCTTATCGGCCCTGAAGGTCCTGTGGCAATCAAAGTCGCCCCGAAATTACGATCCAGTTCCGATGAGGTGGTACATGAGGCTCAACTCGCCGGTTTGGGCATTGCCGTGCGTTCGACCTGGGCTGTCGGCGACGAGTTGAGGAGTGGACGCCTTAAGATAGTGCTTCCCGAATATCATGAAACGGCTGGCGTCGCCGTTTACGCGGTCTACCCTTGCCGGCAATATGTTCCCCCGAAGCTGAAACTTTTCGTCGATTTTCTGGCGCAGCAATACAGCCCCACACCCTACTGGGACCGCGGTCTGGAAACCGACGTTTTTGAGCGACGCGGCGCTATTGGGCCTGCACTTAGAGTCTGACTGAGAGAGTCAAAGGCGTTTAAACGATATGGCTGGGCCAGTCGTTTTGGGATAACGCAGACCATGCGATTTAAGCGCGAGTTTCCCTGGTGCAGGCGTGACTTAATAGTGAAACGTGTGAGCTTCAACTCTCGCTACTGCGCAATATTGTTCGGTGCCTCCCTCAACGCCTCCTCTTTGCCGATAAAGCAGTCGCAGGGATTGCTTTGCTTAGGGCAAAGCAATTTGCCCAGGGCTGGCTGGAGAACATCAAGAAGCTCAATTTCTACAGCGCAACGCAGCGGGCGGGGCCGACGCAAGGCTGGCCGAGCGCCGCTTTCACCGGTCAGCTTCGAGACGGATAGTGCGAACTTCCACCACGCTCTGGCGACGCTGAAAGTGCACCTGGCGGGAGTACAGCGTCCCGTCACGTTCATCTCAGCTGATCTGTGCCTCA
>CAYVJO010000310.1:0-4325 GCA_964451735.1 uncultured Hyphomicrobiaceae bacterium
CCCTGAACCGGTAGCAATCTAACTAAGAGATCCCGGCTGTCTCAACCCGATGATGAGGAATGCTGCGGAGCTGGCAGTGGGCAAACCCATCATCTCGCGGTGGAGCTAACCCTGGCTCACTCCATATCATGATCATGGATACGCCGGGTGATGGCGCACGAGCACCGTGTACGATACTCTGGTCAGTGACCGGCCTCGACCATTATTCAGCTTTTCTGCACTTCGATCAAAACTTCATTGCGCCGCAAAAAACCCGGCGTGAAGGGATCGTTATAATAGGCGTAGGTCGGCGCGCCGATCGCCTGAAGCCCGCGCGCCTCTAGCCAGGCCCGTAAGGCCGTTTCATTCTGCGCGATCGAGGCGTCTGTCGCAACGCCACTGAAGCGGATTGCCGCCATACGCCGTGCCGGCACTTCCTGCAACCGTACATCCCCGCCCGGTTTCGGCAAGGTTTCGAGCGTATATTTGGAGGGCATTATGAAGCGCACGGCCCAATCTGCCGAGTTACCCGGCGTATGTGTGACCGGGGCCGTCATGGCGATGCGCTCTTGTGTCACCGGGGCGGTCATGGAAACGCCCTCGCCAGCTCGATCCTTAGCGAAAATGTAGTTCGCTAGGGGCCGGAATCCGGAATTGACCGCTTGTTTGCGATCGCCGGACCGGGTCACCTCGGCCACCACAATCATAGGGTAATCCCGGAGTTCAATCTCGCCATCGGACGTAACCAAGGCATAGGCGGGCGTTTCGACAGTATTCACAACATAGTTCCACGTGATAGCCGCAAGCAGCGCGGTGCAAGTCAAAGCGATCCCCGCCAGCAGAATAGTCATAATCCGTTTTCTCGTCATTTATCTCACCAACCCATAGTACCTGCACCGCCCTTGAACGGTCCGACGATCCTGGAGGTAATCCATCCGCCGTAGAAATCGCCATTCTGAGCAGCGACCTGCTCGTCGCCGACCCAGCAGGCATCGACGCGCGAGGCATAAAATGCGAAATAATCCTTGATCGGCCGAAAGGAAGGCGAAGGGTCTGGATAACTCCAAGCAGCGTTCTCGGAGCGCACGCCTGTCAGCGCGAGTGTCCAATAGTGGGCACGGCCCTTGAACTCACAAAAAGACGATCCCGCCGCCGCCTCCAGAACCTCACGCCGCACATGAGATGGCGGGATATAATAGACAGGCGGGTGGCTGGTTTCGAGAACCCGATATCCCGATTGCGTATCGGCGATGATCTCGTCAGCGAAAACAACGCGCAGACGATCCGCGACCGGTTCGAGACTCGGGGGACGCGGGTAATCCCAGACGGACTCCTGCCCCGGTCCCGGTGCGACGCGACTGCGTGACCCTGACATTTGGCGCCTCGTTAATTAACGAAGTAAATCCGTAATTGAGATGGGATTTTGCCAGCAAATATTAAAGACAGGCCAGAGTCCTTTTTTATATGCGAAGCTGTAGTATCATATTGCCGTCATTTTGAACGCCGCGAGCGAGGTATTGTTTCAGACTAGCAAAAAAATCGCAGGCCCTCGGATTAAAAACCGCGTAGCGACGTATATATACCATGATGGCAAATTCACAGCGTTTCGACGTGACATCTCAACTGCCGGCGCTCAGGCGGTACGGTCAGGTTCTGACGCGTGATCCGGCCGAAGCGGAAGAGCTCGTTCAGGAAACGCTGCTAAAAGCTTACGAAAGACGTTCCACATTTCGCCCAGGGGAGCCGCTCGGACCATGGCTGCTTTCCATTTTGCACAATTGTTTTGTCGATGGCTTTCGGAAAAAGCGAAGCGAACAAAAAATGCTGGTAGTCGCCTCCAGATTTTCCGACGCACACCAGGCTCCTCCGCAGGAGCATCAGGTCCGGCTGACCCAGCTTAGGCGGAGCTTCATGGCCCTTCCGGACGATCAGCGGACCGCTCTTCACCTCGTTGCCATCGAGGGTCTGTCCTATCAGGACGCCGCGACCGCTCTCGGCGTTCCCGTAGGAACTTTGATGTCGCGCCTCGGTCGCGCGCGCGCCGCCCTCCGCTCGATCGAAGAGACAACCGTAAGGCTGCCGTCTCCACCGGCCGAAAAGCGTATGCCTCAGCTCCGGATTGTTGGAGGTCAAGATGACGGATCGGATTGACGCCATTACAGAGGCCGATCTGCATGCCTATGTGGACGACCAATTGACGTCCATGCGCCGCATCTTGGTCGAGGCTTATCTTTCGCAGCATCCTAAATTGGCTGCGCGCGTCATGGCCGATCTGCGCGGCCGCGACGAGTTGCGCCTCGCAATGTCAGAATCCTCGCCCGTTATAAAGCTGGCAAGTTATGACGCTGCGCGGCGTTTGGAACGCGCGATGCGACGTGACATTTATTTTGCAAAGGCAAGGCGTTTCGCAGCCGTGATTGCTCTTGTCGCCTTCGGCTGGTTCGCCCACATCGAATTTGTATCGATGGGAAGCTGGAATGGAGCTGCGGCATCCGCGATGCCCGCCTATGTAGATGAAGCGGCGCGGGCACATCGCACGGCGATACTACGGGCTTCAATGCATTCACAAACCGTCCAGCCTCATTTCGATCGAGAGGAAATCCGGGCGGCTACATCAATCGTCATGCCTTCGCTGCCGCAGGAGTGGGAGGTTCTCGACGTTCAGATTTTCCCGTCCTCTGGCGGACCGTCGGTCGAAGTTTCGGTTCAGGCCGGCGAACTCGGACGATTGTCGCTGTTTGCCGTTCAACTCAGGCGATTCGCTGTAATGCCCGCAACCGTGACCTCAAGCGATGAGATGACGGCGGCCTATTGGCAGATCGGCGACACCGCCTACGCGCTTGTCGGAGCGGCTAACGGCAAGGCGCTCAACGAGGCCGCCATAAATCTTGCAGCTACGCTTTATTAGCAATCATCCATGAGGAGAGACCAACGATGAATACCCCAAATCAGGGCTTTAACTGGAACATGGGCAGCAGCGCCGCCCGCACAGATCAGGCCATATTCGACGAAGGCCTGCGCCAGCATATGCTTCGTATCTACAATTACATGGGCCTCGGCCTTGTAGTAACCGCGCTCGTCGCAATGTTCGTCGCAAGCACGCCCGCGCTGTACGTTCCGATTTTCTCGACCCCGCTAAAGTGGGTCGTGATGCTCGCGCCGCTGGCTTTTGTGCTGTTCTTCTCGTTCCGCATCCACGCTATATCCGCCTCGACAGCGCAGATGCTGTATTGGGCGTTTTGCGCCGTGATGGGCCTTTCAATGGCTTCCATATTCCTCGTCTTCACCGGCACCAGCATCGCGCGCACCTTCTTCATTGCGGCGACCATGTTCGGAGCGATGAGTCTTTACGGCTACACCACCAAGAGAGACTTGTCGAAATACGGCTCGTTCCTGATCATGGGCCTTATCGGCGTCATCATCGCCATGGTCGTGAACATCTTTCTGGCCTCTTCAGCGCTACAATTTGCCATTTCTGTCATTGGCATTCTGGTCTTTGTTGGGCTGACGGCGTGGGATAACCAGCGCATCAAGGAAGAATATTCTGAAAACGCCGGTGCTGAATCCCTTCAAAAAATGGCTGTTTTCGGCGCCTTCTCGCTTTATCTGAATTTTATCAACATCTTCAGCTTGCTTCTGAATCTCACGGGTGAACGTGAGTAAATGTCGAACAGGAAAGAAGGGTATTTTCAGATGAATGAGCAAGATCGTCAGGCAATCGAGGGGTTGTTCGCACGCCTCGCACAGGCCGAACAGCAGGCCGGCCCGAGAGACGCAGAAGCCGACGCTTTCATCAAGGAGCAGATCGGCCATCAGCCCGGCGCGCCATATATGATGGCGCAAACGATCGTAATGCAGAACTTCGCGCTTGAGCAGGCTCAACAGCGAATTGCCGAACTCGAAGAGCAGGCCGCCAGCCAGCCGCAACAATCAGGCGGCGGGGTATTCGGAGGGCTTTTCGGCGGCGGAAAAGCTCAAACACAGCCAGCCCGTTCGGGCAGCGTGCCGGCCAGTGGTCGTCAAGCCGTCGGCAGGATAACGCCGGCGGGCGCTATCCCTCCACAGCAGCAAGGTGGCGGTTTTCTTGCTGGCGCCGCGCAAACCGCAATGGGCGTCGCAGGCGGCGTTCTGCTTGCCAACGCTATCGGCGGCATGTTTGGGGGCACCGATGCGCACGACGGGGGTCTTGATGCCCGCATCCGAGAGGTGCTCGATGAGCGATGCGCCGAATCCGTGGTGCAACACATGATCCTCAAAACTGCAGATCACATCTGCGCTACGCGCAAAAAATTCCAGCGTCGCACCATCAAGCGGTTTGATCCAACGCGGATTAATCCCCGCCGCAT
>CAYVJO010000311.1:0-4320 GCA_964451735.1 uncultured Hyphomicrobiaceae bacterium
GTTACGCTATGCCCGCCAGCCAGTCTCGACGCCCCGGTGAATAAGACGGGTTAGACAGCCTGCGAGCAGGAATTTGTGGACCTTTTTGGCCATGCATAAAACTGTTTGAAATTTTTATGTTAAACCCTAGCCATTCAATCGATGTACTCAAACGAATCGGCTGCGCAATTGTGTCGCGAAAGCTGCAAAGGATGGAATGCGACAAAGCTTGAATAACCACGTATCGGCCACTCTGTTTCTCCTGGCTCTGCTGATAGGCGGTCTCTTTTGGCCGGCTGGCTCGGATGCGCAGATCATGCTGACGCCTCCCGGCTTTGCAACGCAAACACAGCCTGCTCAGGCATCGCCTCCACAGGGCGGGAGCGGGACAGGCGAGGCTGAAAATGGCGGCGCGTCTCAGGCTCAGCCACACGCCGAGGCGCCAAGACCTGCTCCGCCCGATTTCTCGATCGTGGACCGGGCGACCGGCGTCGAAACGGCGCCGTTGCTTGAGGCCTGGGCCCGCCGCTTGGACGAGATCACGCAGCTGCTGAACGCAGCTTATGTCTCCTATGGGCTGTTGAACGACGCTCGCAGCCGGCTGGAGATAACGCGCAACGAAATCGACGATTTCATGAGACGCCTGACGCCGAAGATCGCGGAGGCCAGGGCGCAGGTGGATAATCTCGGGCCGGTTCCGGAAAGCGGGGACCCCGAACCGGTCGCCCTCCAGAGGGGGGAGCTTCAACGTATATTCGGCACTCTCACGGCCATCGGCAATGTTGCGGACTCGGCCAGACTGCGCTCAACCCAGCTCACCAACAGAATTCAAGACATCCGCCGCGCCAAGTTCACCGAGCGCGTATTCGAGCGCGTGCCCGAAACATATAGCCTAAGCGCATGGCAGAGCGTGGCCGGCCAGTTCAACTTTGCCGTCGAAAAAGCCCGGCAAACCATATCCGGCTGGTGGGAGCATATGGACAGGCGCGCTGATGCAGTGCAGCTTTTGATTTTAGGCGCATTGATCGCTGCGGCGGCCTTTATCGTCTCGGCGCGCGGCGTTCGCCATTTCCGGCGGTGGAAGGAGCCCGATGAACCCCCTTATTGGCGGCGTGCGACTTCAGCCGCATGGGTAACACTCCTGCGCCTGCTTCCTTACGCCGTTTCCTCGACTTTTCTGTTCTACAGTTTCCGCTATCAGGAACTGATGCCGCAGAATGTGGAGCTTCTCGCCTATTCGGCCATGCGCTCGCTGTTGATCGTAACCGCGGTATGCGCACTGGTGGCCACCACCCTTGCGCCAAAGCGTCCTCATTGGCGCCTCTTGCCGATGGACGACAGAGCGGCGATCCGCATACGCTGGCTTGTCGTCGCTCTCGGCGCGGCCTATAGCTTGACCCTGTTTCTCGACACAGTGCGCGACGTCGCCAACGCGCCATTCACGCTTACGATCGCTCAAAGCCTCGTTTCGAGCATTCTCATCGCCGCGATCGTGATCGCCATCCTCCTGACGCCGCGTAACGCGCCCAAGGTCCGTGACGATACGCCGGAATTCAAGTGGCTCCGGAAGGTCTACTGGCCGCTTTGGGGCGTTGCCCTGATCATCCTTCTTACGGCACTTGCCGGCTATATCGGTTTGGCCCGATTCATCGCCAGCCAGCTTATCGTGACAGGCACGATCGTCTCGATCTTTTACCTGGTGGTCGCCTGGGTCGATGCCGTGGCCGAGAGCATGAGTGACGAGGGGACCTTGCTCGGCGGATGGCTGAAAGCGCAAGCCGGGCTCGATCAGCGCCGACGCGAACAGATTTCCCTGCCCGTCACGCTGCTTTTGAAGCTCTGTGCCGTGCTGATCGCCATGCCCCTCATTCTGCTGCAATGGGGTTTTGACTGGAAGGACATATCCGACTGGGGATCCAGCCTGCTGTTTGGGTTTCAGATCGGACAGATGCGTATCTCGCTTGCCGCCATCTTCGCCGCTTTAGCAGTCTTTGCCACCGGCTATGTGCTGGCGCGCGTTTTTCAGGGATGGCTGGACCGCCGTGTTCTCGAAACCGCTGGCATTTCGGGCGGAGCCCGTCATTCGATCCGGACCGCCGTTGGCTACATGGGCGTCGTGGCCGCCGCCCTCATAGCGATCTCATATGCCGGCCTCGATCTCTCGAACGTCGCACTGGTCGCAGGCGCGCTCTCGGTCGGCATCGGCCTCGGCCTCCAGGGTGTTGTGAACAATTTCGTGTCCGGCCTCATATTGCTGGCCGAGCGGCCTATCAAGGTTGGCGACTGGGTGGTCGTTGGCGATGAGCAAGGAATCATCAAGAAGATCAGTGTCCGCGCCACCGAAATCGAGACTTTCGACCGCGCCAATGTGCTCATTCCCAACTCGTATTTCATTTCGGAGAAGGTCAAGAACTGGACGCTGCACAATTACAGCGGACGCATATCCATCGTTGTCGGCGTGCATTACGACAGCGATCCTCGTCAGGTTAAGGAGATTTTGCTCCGGGTCGCCAGGGCGAATTCAAGAGTGATGCCGACCCCGGAACCCTTTGTTTACTTTGGCGAATTCGGATCGGATGCACTGGAGTTCACACTTTACGCCTACGCATACGACATCACCAAATCGCTCACTTTGCGCTCCGACCTGCGGATCGAAATCGTCGAAGCCTTCCGGGCGGCCGGGATCGAGATTCCTTATCGCCAGACCGACCTCAATTTCCGCGATGACTGGTTCAAGGAGGCATTGATGCGATCATTGCCTGCGGCAAGTCAGGAGCGACCAAAGCCAAGACCACGCCGTCGCCGCCGCCGGATCAAATCGCTTAAGCCAGAGGAGCTAACGCCCTCAGGTAAGAACGGAGGCGGCGCCGGCCGGCCTTCCGGCGGAACCCATTGAAGCCCGCCGTTAGACCGGAGATGCCGAACCTGGATCGGGTCTGTAGTACGTGCCGCCTGCCGGATAGTTGGGTAAAACGCCAAACTGCTGCCGGGCGCGGTTGCATTGCAATTGACCTGCCACTGAGTTTTTCCTCCATCTGGAGTTAGAGTCCGACCTCGATTGAAGGACGGACAGATGAAGCGGAAGCGGTTTACGGAAGAGCAGATCATTGCGGTTCTGCGCGAGCACCAGGCAGGACTTCAATACCGCGAAGCCACACGACTCGCTCGGCGAGCAGACCCCGGCGGCCTTCGCCGGAACCCTCGGCGCAATCGCCTCCAAAGCTTCGCTCGATAAGGGCTTCGCGTCTCCACCGGTTGCTCAACCCGCGCCCTACGGCGTAACAGAAAAGGTCGAGGCTCTAATCACCATTGGATGAAAGTCCAGTGGCAGGTCAACCGTTGAAGGTAGGGGCAGCACTACCTCGCGTCTGCTTCGGCTGTGTCGAGGGTTGAGAATAAATTCGCACGGGCGGACCATACACCTCGCCAGTTCCACCCTCATTTGCAATCGTCTGATATAGACCTTCTGCAGCCGAGCGGAATTCTGATTGCGAAATGTTTCCGTTTTCCAGTACAGACTGCTGCCCGGAAAGCCCCACTATGAAGCAGCTTTTCTGGTCTAAGCTCCAACTTTGGGCAATCGCTTCCCTGTTAACGCCAAGACCGCTCAATGCGATCGAGGCATTTTGCATATCGCGCAACTGACATAATCCGCGATCTGACCCCGTAGCTTCAGCCAATTCAGCTCGCCTTCACTTGTGCCAAATGTGCGAGCCAGAAAAGCAAGTGCGTATATGCCAGGACGCTATAGCCAGTTCGCACCACCCCCCACTGCTGGCGGCGGAGTAACACCCTTCCCTGAGGCATACGGATCAGAGTCTGCGAACCTCGCCGAATAATTTGCCCGCCATTTGGCAAACTTCTTAAAATGCCCACTCAAGCTTTCATTCCCATTCTTGCAAAACATTATATGGTTGCGAATTCACATTCCGTACAAGGAAAAACTACTCTAAATTAAAATAATCTGATGGCGGTTTGCCGCATGTTGTAAAAATAAAAAAAGCCTAGCAAAAGCCAGGCTTTAAGACGAACTCGGATCATGGACCCAAAAGCAGGGCGATGCTTCTTTCAGGCCGCCGCAGAAGAATGCTCTTTTGGGTCGCGCAGGACATAGCCCCGTCCCCAGACGGTTTCTATGTAATGATCGCCCCCAGTCGCAAGCGCGAGCTTCTTACGCAGTTTGCAAATGAAAACGTCGATGATCTTCAGCTCTGGCTCGTCGATGCCACCATAAAGGTGATTTAGGAACATCTCCTTGGTGAGGGTCGTGCCCTTACGCAGCGAGAGCAGCTCCAGCATCTGATATTCCTTGCCGGTCAGATGGACGCGCTCTTCACCGAC
>CAYVJO010000312.1:0-4319 GCA_964451735.1 uncultured Hyphomicrobiaceae bacterium
TCAGGCGGCTTGTCGGCGGCATGTGCGAGACGGATTATTCCGGCTATCCCGATTGCCGGAATGAAACTCTGAGCGCGCTTGAGAAGACGCTTCGGCTGGGAACGGAAGCACCTTTCCGGGTCGAAACACCGCTCATGTGGCGCGACAAGGCCGAGACCTGGGCGTTGGCGCACGCGCTTGGAGGCGGCGCGCTCGTAGATGTGATCGTGGAGCATACGCATAGCTGCTACAAGGGCGTTCGTGAGAAGCGTCACGAATGGGGCTATGGCTGTGGCGCATGTCCGGCTTGCGAATTGCGCGCAGCCGGCTATCGCACGTGGCGCGCAGTAGGCTCTTCCCTAGCTTAATGGCATCGGCTTAGGCATGTACTCCGTCAAGGAAATCTTCTACACGCTGCAAGGCGAGGGTGCCCGAAGCGGGCGCGCGGCGGTTTTTCTGCGCTTTGCTGGCTGCAATCTCTGGTCGGGACGCGAGGCGGACCGAGCGAGTGCGGTCTGCCGCTTTTGCGACACCGACTTTACGGGCACGGATGGCCTGGGGGGCGGCAAATTCGCCAATGCGGGCACGCTTGCCAATGCAGTGGCGGGGCATTGGCCCGCAGGTCAAGCATCCAGTCCGCGGGCTCAACCCTACGTCGTGTGCACTGGCGGAGAGCCGCTCTTGCAACTTGACTCCGCGCTGATCGAGGCACTGCATGCGCATGGCTTCGAGATTGCTATCGAAACCAACGGAACGCTTCCCGCCCCGCCGGGCGTGGACTGGATCTGCGTCAGTCCGAAAGCTGGGACGCGGCTAGCACAGCAGACCGGCAACGAGTTGAAATTCGTTTATCCGCAGGACGATGCCGATCCAGCGGCGTTTCAACATCTGGATTTCCAGCATTTTTTCATTCAGCCCATGGACGGACCGGATCTTAAAGACAATATCGTCGCAAGCGCTGCATTTTGCATGACTCATCCCCGCTGGCGTTTATCTTTGCAAATGCATAAGCTTGCCGGCATTCCGTAAACATGCCGATATAGGGCTTGCCGCGCGCTGTAGCCGCGCTCACACTGTTTCGACCGATGCTGATCTACAAGGAATTCACATTCGAAGCCGCGCATTTCCTGCCATCCGCGCCTCAGGGGCATCCCAATTCGCGTATTCATGGGCATTCTTTCCATGTGCGGATCACGGTCGCGGGCGAGCCCGACCGCGAGACGGGACTTGTTCTCCATTTCGACGAGCTACAAGCGGCCATAAGCGGGACACGCGCGCTGCTCGACCACCAGTTCCTGAACGATGTCGAGGGTATCGGCGCGCCTACGCTCGAAAATATTACGTTCTGGATTTGGAATCGCCTTGCACCGCGAGTGCCCGGGCTATACGAAGTTCATATTTCACGCCCCTCATGTAATGAAGGGTGTGTTTACCGGGGGCCGGAATCGTAATGAGTAACAGCACCGGCCAGACGGGCAATGATAACCAGACGATCCAGCTCGGGCGGGCGACATCTCTGCCTGTTTCGCCTGACGAAGCCCTTCTGGAGCGCGTTGTCAATCCTCACCCCGATACGCCCTACCTCGTTCGCTTTACCTGCCCGGAATTCACCTCGCTCTGCCCGATCACCGGCCAGCCCGATTTCGCTCATCTGGTTATCGACTATGTGCCTGACGGGCATATTGTGGAGTCTAAATCGCTCAAGCTCTATCTCGGATCTTTCCGCAATCACGGGGCCTTTCACGAGGATTGTACGCTAGCGATCGGCAAAAGGCTGGTCCTGCTGCTTGCGCCGGCATGGCTTCGAATCGCAGGCTATTGGTATCCGCGCGGTGGCATTCCCATCGATATTTTCTGGCAGACGGGCAAACCTCCCGAGACGCTTTGGCTGCCAGATCAGGGCGTTGCGCCTTATCGCGGCCGCGGTTGAAAGGCGATCGAATGAAGAGCCTCATCATTACAAATGGCGACAGCGCGGCCGAGCGCATGAGGCAGGCGCGGATCAATGGCGAGATCTTGTGCTGGCGCGACATTTTGCATGAAGGTCCAGTTCCGGTGACAGAAACGCTGGAGGAGCTTTCAGCGATCCGGGTCGGCTTCCTTGGCGGCGGCGGCTGGGGCGATCCCAAAGAGATAGAAACCTCTTTTTTGGAACGCGACGCGAGAATGCGGGCTCTTCACGCTTATTCGGATATTGCCTTATGGTTCGAACACGACCTTTACGACCAGCTACAGCTCTTGCAGATACTCGATTTCCTGAGCAAGGAGCCTTCGCTCCATTCGCGAATATCGCTTATCCAGGCCGGCAGCTTCATCGCTAAGGAAACGCCCGCGCGTCTCAAAACCCACCTCAAATTGAAAAAACCTGTCTCTGAGCTGCAATTCGCCCTTGCACAGGCGGCCTGGGGTGCCTTTCGCGGGACATCGCCCTCCGGCTGGGCCGCGCTGCTTCATTACGATACCTCGGCGCTGCCCTTCTTGCGCCCGGCGATCCTTCGCCAATTGGAGGAGTACCCAGCGCCGGCATCCGGGCTGACCCGCACAGAGAGTTTCATTCTTGAGCGGATTTATACCGGCGCGTGCACGCCCGTTACGATCTTCCATCTGTTCGAGGAGGAGGAAGAAGCCCCTTTCATGGGGGACTGGAGCTTCTGGCGCATTCTCGACGCACTCGCCCAAGGCGCAGCGCCCTTCATAACCGGATTGAGAGTGCCTGCCTTTTCGCCCTTCCTGAATGACGAACAGCGCGCAGCCTATATGAACAGCGAGTTGAAATTGACCGGCCTCGGAGTAACAGCGCTCACAGGCAAGAAAGACGCGATCGAATTTCGCCGTCTCGACCGCTGGATGGGCGGCACGCATCTGACAAATAAGAGCTGTTGGCGTTGGGACGCTTCCAGCCGCCAGCTTTATGCGCCATAAGCCGGGCTGTTCCGATGCGAACCGCCCATTCGAAATTCGGTGCAAGATCACGATTAGAAAACTAAACACCGGTTTTTCGTAAAGATTACGCTAAAACAACAAGCCAGAGCCCCGTTCTGAGCCTATCAGAACAGATTACGATCTAGTCGCGGACTGGCGCACCATTCCGCTCGCATAGATTCTCCTCGAAAACCTGTGGCCAGGACATACAGCTCTGACGAGTCGGCGCGACTGGCCTTCGGCTTGACGTGCCGAACCGTCCCGAAATTGCGCTTGAGGCGATCCAGCAATTCATGCGCGGTGCCACCTTGGAGCACTTTGCAGAGGAAAACGCCGTCCGGAGCCAGAACATGAATGGCAAAGTCCAAGGCAGCTTCGCACAGCGCCATGATACGGAGATGGTCTGTCTGGCGGTGTCCCGTCGCCGGCTCCGCCATGTCTGAAATTACGGCGTCGGCTCGGCGGCCGCCTAACGCCGTGACCAATTGCGAAGGCGCGCTTTCGGCCATGAAATCGCCCTGCAAAAAAACGACGCCCGGGATCGGTCCAATTGCAGTCACGTCCATAGCGACGACGGCGCCCGGCCCGCCTTCTGCCCTCACTCGCACCGCGGAAACCTGCGACCATCCGCCAGGCGCCGCTCCCAAATCGACGACCGCGCCGCCAGGCTTCAAAAACCTGTATTTATCATCCATTTCCAGCAGCTTGTAGGCCGCGCGCGAGCGGTATCCCTCCCGCTTTGCCGCAGCGACATAAGGATCGTTGAGTTGACGCTCCAGCCAGCGAGTGGATGATAGCTTGCGATGCTTGGCAGTGCGTACCCTCACTTTCAAAGCGCGTTCGCCGCCAGGGCCGGACTGGCCCGTTTTCGAACCTTTAGACTTGGCCATGAGCCTTTTTCCTTCATTTCGCCAAAACGCCATAAACGTTTTCTGGCCTTGTCTTTCGTTCTTGCCTCAAGCATGACGTCCGTCAATAGCGCTGTAGCCGATTATGGGTCCGCAAGTCCTGATGACGCGCTTGACGTGAGAGCCTGGCAATCGCCCGCTTGCGGATCGCCGGCGTCATCTGCCAGGCGGCATATACCGCCGGCGCTGACCAACCACGCACCAAACCGCGTGAGGCCCATTGCGCCGAAGCCGAGCGAAAGGTCTTGCATCGGAACCGACAAATGGGTTCCTTTGCACATCATGAAGGACACAGGAGCCAAACATGACCCAGGAGCGCCAGCCCGCTTTCGAAACGCTCGCCATTCACGCCGGAGCCCAGCCAGACACCCCGCGACTGGGGCGCGTGTGACGCCCATCTACCAGACGACCTCATATGTCTTCGATGATGTCGATCACGCCGCAGCGCTTTTCAATCTGGAGACTTTCGGAAATATCTACACGCGCATCACGAACCCCACCCAAGCGGTT
>CAYVJO010000313.1:0-4300 GCA_964451735.1 uncultured Hyphomicrobiaceae bacterium
CCAGGATACGCCGCCTTAATGATTCACGCCGTCACCAACATCTGCGGTTTGCTCATGGCCCTTTTCGGCGAGGCGATCCGCTGTTGAGCGATATGATAGCCTCGAACGCTTGGAAAAGGACGTTCAGCGCTGGCCCGAAGTCGTCCTGTGCGAGCCGATGACGCGGGCGGCGGATTCTCTCATCAAGGCCATCTCGCAGGACGTGCGCAGCACCAGTAATAGTCTCCGGGAAAGCTGCTCGCCGAGAGTGTCGTAGCTGATACGCAATCGCGTATCGTTGTGCAAACGATATAGGAAACCAGCCACCTCCCGCTTGGAGAGCGACTTCTTCCTTGGCAAGAGCTATTGCCGCAAAGGGCAGGGTGCACATGTGTTCCGAATGCCGCTATGTACAGCTTATGATTGCATATACGTATAGATGCGATTGACAGTTGAATGCGCCTGGGGCAACAACTTTACTGTCAAACAAGCGCTCGGATATCCTTGCAGGAAGCTACGACAGTAAATCAGTCTGTCTTGAATGTTATGAAGTATTACGTGTTTTTCAGTGTTTGAAATTCGAATTGAACACAATAAAAAAGTAGCAATAAATTTTATTTGTTTCATTGAAATGTCATTGCGCGATGAAAGTGCAATTTCTGGAGTTGCCGTCTTTGCTATGAACGCAAATCCAACGTCGATATACCATCAGGAAAGCGCAACCCAGCCCCCAGGGTCCGGTACGCCCGATCTGCGTAATATCTGGCTCATATTCAAGCGGAGATGGCGTATTCTCGCCTGCGCGGTCATCGCGGGCCTCGCCGCGATGGGGTTGTGGCTCGCACTGACGACCCCGATCTACACCGCCACTGCGACAGTTCTCATTGATCCCCGTAAAGCCAACGCCATCAAAAGCGATGCCATTGTTTCCGACCTTGAGTTGGACGTGAATACGATCGCTACCGAGGTTTCACTTGTCAAATCCTTCTCCGTGTCAAAGCGCGTCGCTGACCGCCTGAAGCTTGATACGCATCCGCAATTTGGACTGGCAGCGCCGAAATTCAGCTTCATCGGATGGATCACAGGTTTTTTTTCCGGCGCGTCCGAACCCGATCCCGGCGCGCCTGAGGTCGGCGGACCTCGGTATCTCTACCCCGCCGAAACGCTCAAAGCGATTGACCGTTTGAAAGACGGTGCTGACGCCCGGCGCCTTACTACGACCTATTTCATCGAAATCTCTTTTTCACATTCGGATGCTGAACTTGCCGCGAAGATCGCGAACGCACTTGCCGAAGCCTATCTTGACGAGCAAACCGAAGCGCGCCGTCGAGCGGGGCAGAAAGCTGTGAACTGGCTCGGCGAAAGGCTGGCCGCTTTGCGCATCGATCTGGAATCCTCCGAGCGCGCACTCGCCGGGCATCGCGCGAAATACAATTTGGCCAGATCCCAAGCTGGCACACTGGCCGAACAGCAGGCTACCGAAATCAATGCCCAACTCGTTGCCGCCCGCGCGCTGACGGTCGACAAGAAAGCCAAGTATGACGAAGTTCAGCGCATCCTGAATGACGGGATCGATATCGAACGGGTGGCCGCCATTATGGACTCAGCGCCGCTGAACGCGCTCAGGCTTCAAGAAACCACCATCGCGCGGCAGGAAGCCGATCTCTTGACGCGATACGGGTCGGAGCACCCCGCAATATTGAAGATCAGAGCCGAGCACGCCGATATTAACAAGCACATCGAAAGAGAGGTCGGCCGGCTGGTTCAGACGCTGAAGACCGAATACGAACTCGCTCAAAAGAAGGAAGAGTCGCTGCAAAGCAGTATGAGAGAGCTGACCGCAAGCTATGATGTTGAAGATCAATCGATGATCCGGCTGCGTGAGCTGGAACGAGACGTGTCCTCCAACCGCTCACTCTACGAGACGACGCTGAACCGCTTCAAGGAAGCCGAACAGCAGATGAGTCTGCAGGGGGCGGAGTCCCGCATCGTTGCGCCTGCATTCATGCCCGGGGCTCCCAGCTTTCCCAAAAAATGGCTTTTTCTGCTCCTTGGGCTATTCGGCGGGCTGGTAACGGGCGCTGGCGCGATCGGCGTTCTTGAATTTCTAGAAAACGGTTTTACGGCTGCCTCGCAAATCGAGCAGGCTTTCGACCTTCCCGTACTGGCCATGATTCCAATGCTGAGCCACACAGAGCGGATCATCAGCGGCCGGATCGCGTCCATACCTGAATATGCCGCGCTCAAGCCTCAGTCTCATTTCGGCGAGAGCATCCGCAGTACCCGCATGATAACCCAAATGCCTAATGGCGGGCGCCCTCCAAAGCTGATCCTTGTGACCTCGTCTATTTCGGCGGAAGGAAAGACAACCATAGCCATGTCTTTGGCGCTTTCAGCTGCCGCCGCAGGCAAACAGCGCGTTTTGCTCATCGATTGCGATTTGCGCGCCCGCTCCCTATCGAAGCGCTTCAACCTCTTCGACAAGCCGGGGCTTACCGATTTCCTGACGGGTCAGGTAGGCGAAGACCGTGCCGTGTTTCGCGCCAATATCCCGAATTTGACCATTCTGCCAGCGGGGACTACGACGGCCAATCCACCCGATATTCTCGGCTCGGAAAGAATGCACACGCTGCTTTTGGAACTCCGGGAAAATTACGACGCAATTTATCTCGACGCGCCGCCCCTTCTTCCTGTCATTGACAGTGTTGTGCTCTCGAACTTCGCCGAAAAGATCGTTTTCGTGATGCGCTGGCGTACAACGCCGCGCAGCGTCGCACTTCGGGCGGTGCAGCTCATTGAGAATTCATTTCAAAAAATATCAGGCATTGCTGTAAACGGCGCCGATGTAAACCAACTCATGAATTATGATCCAAGTAACAGCTATTATTATAACATGTATCGGTCTTACTATGTGCAGTGAGATGTTCTTGATAGAACGGTCCTGCTGGGCGGACCTCAGAATTACCCAGCCATGAGCCACTTAGCGCTTCTCATCCTATGTCTCATGCTCGCTGCCCCGCACGCTCCCTCACGGGCGCAAGACATGCGCCAAGCAGATAAGCCCCTCAGTATCGTCACCTTTGGAACCTCTCTTACAGCGCGCGCAAACTGGCCAGAGCGCCTTGAGGAAGCCCTTCGCGCCTGTATGCACAAGGAGGTTTTGGTTGTGAAAGTGGCGAAAAGCGGTGCGACTTCCGAATGGGGCATGAATCAGATCGAGCGTGTGGACTCGGCTAACCCCGATATCATCCTGATCGAATTCTACGCGAATGACGCTGCGCTTCATCGCGGGGTGAGCTTAGCGACAAGCAAGGCAAACGTTGCAAGACTGATCGATGATTTGCGCGCCAAACGCCCCCAAGCCCAAATTCTGCCCATGGTTATGAACCCGATGCATGGCGTGCGAAAGCTCATCCGTCCGTTTCTCGCCCGCTATATCGATGCGCATCTGGAAGTCGCGCGTGAGAAAGGCCTGAAGTATCTCGATCATCGGCCCCGGTGGGAGGCTCTGTCGGATCGGCAACGCGTAGCTGCTATTCCCGACGGCGTCCACCCAGTCGCCGATGCTGCCGCGAAGATCATGATGCCGGCTCTTCTGGCCCATATTGCGGGCCAAAATTGCAAACAGTATGCGAACCAATCGCGGCCAGCAGATTTTGGCGGAACCGAGTGACAATGTATACCGCCATTGTGCCAGTCCTTGACAGAAACACAGATAGAATGCTCCCGAACCAAGTAATGCCAACTCCGGGCCATTCGCAAAAATGCGACTTCCGCAGTTTCCAAGACAACTCCTCCCTCTGGAAATTCGACGCGGTGCGCGATAAGTATTTACCATGGTTCAAGCTCCTATTTCGCGCCGCGCCATCTTAAAGCTCTCCCTTGGAGCGCTCGGCGCATCCGCATGCGCAGGGGCGCCACTTGCGCAGCAATCGCCGCTCAGCTTTGCCCAGTGGGTAGCGCGGTTTCGTGGCCGCGCTCTCGCCCGAGGCATATCAGGCGAGACGTATGATCGCGTCATGGGTAGGATCGAGCCCGATCTAACGGTTTATTCGCTCGACCGGGCGCAACCGGAATTCCGTGAAAAGGCCTGGCAGTATCTCAACCGCCGGGTCTCGGACTGGCGTGTCACCACAGGCAAGGAGCGGGCTGTTGAATATGCCAAGCTTCTGGAGCGTGTGGAGCGGACCTACGGGGTGAATCATCATCTGATGCTTGGACTTTGGGGCATGGAATCCGCTTTTGGGGATGTTGTCGCTAATCCGCGGCATATGCGGCCCGTATTCCCCGCCTTGGCCGCGCTTGCATGGGGCGAGCCCCG
>CAYVJO010000314.1:0-4290 GCA_964451735.1 uncultured Hyphomicrobiaceae bacterium
ATAAGACGGGCTAGCAGGCTGTTTCTAATCCGCCTATTCTGCCTATTCCGCCTCAGGGCCAATCATGAAAAACGACACTTCATCGATGCGAGCGCCGCTACAGACAGGCGGTAAAGAGCGAGCCGGGCATGTAACGTTTACATGGCGGCTTGGCCTGTTTTTCATATTCAACGCAATTGCCGTCAACGCGCTCATCTGGGCGGCGGCGCCCGAGGGTTTTCAGAATACCGCGTTGAGCGAGAGCTGGGATGTTCTGCGCGGCGTCGGTGGCGACGATTCCTGGGGGCCGATGGCGGCGGCACTTGCTCATCTGGAGCAGACGGACGGCAAGCCGCTCTACTCGGCGGTGTTTTTCGATCAGGGCATCAAATTCCAATACCCGCCATCGGCGCTTTTCGCTCTCGAAGCCATGCTACTGTTTGGCGAGGACCGTGTACGCACGTATGACGAAATGACGTTCGCGGGGCTGCCGCCGGTCAATGATCTCGCCGGCTGGGCCTTCCTGATGATCATCGGCGTTGCGAGCGCCCTACTTCTGGAGGCTGGCTTGCGGCGCAGCGGCGTCGCCAATCGTTTCGACGGCGCGGCGGCCATCCGTGCGCTTCTGGTACTTGCGTTCACTCTTACATTCTATCCGGCGGCGAAGGCGTTCACGCTCGGACAAATCCAGCTTTGGATCAATGCGCTCTTTGCGCTGGCCATGGTGGCGTTCGTAATTGGCGGAAAATGGACAAGCGGCATTCTGCTTGGAGTCGCCTGTCTTATGAAGCCGCATTACGGACTTCTGGCTATATGGGCGGGGATCAATCGCGAATGGCGTTTCGCATACGGTTGCGTTCTCGCCGGCGTTATCGGACTAGTCCTTTCGGTTTGGCATTATGGCTGGATGAACCATTTGGACTATCTACGCGTCCTGTCATTCATGTCAGAGCGCGGCGAATCCTATCATGCCAATCAATCGGTCAACGGGCTGTTGAATCGGCTAGCCAGCTTGTCAGGGAGCGGAGATTTCGCCAATGCGCAGTTCGACGCTTATGGTTTCCCCCCCTTTACGCCTTGGGTGTATTGGGGAACTCTCATCAGTTCCATTGTCATGCTACTTGGCGCTTTCCTGCACAGAACCGATGAGCGGACGCGAGTAGTGGCGTTTGCACTGGTCGCTGCTAGTCTGACGATCGCTTCACCTATCGCCTGGGAGCATCATTACGGCCTGCTGTTTCCCGTCTATGCTTTTCTTGCGGGGACGCTTGCCGGATATTCTCTAAGACTAGCCATACTGGCGATCAGTTATATTTTTGTAAGTAACTTTATCGCGGCCTTTAACCTATTGGCTCAGACGCCATATAATATTTTACAGTCAACAACACTTATGGGTGGATTGATTCTACTTTTTATAACGCACTTCCACTTTTCTAGAATGAAATTAGAAAAGTAAATACAAAATCTGAATGCAAGCAAAACGGAGACTATCATGAAAAGAATATTTGCAGTAACAGCGCTCTGCACTTTCCTTATCTCGCCTGCCTTCGCTCAAACGGAACCCAAGGAAGATGCAGCGCAAGAAGCGCCAACCGCGGAAGCCATCGCGAATGCCGTGAAGTCGCTCGAAAGCTTCATCGACGACAAGGCCAAGACCGATGGTTATTGCGCTATCCTTAAGGAGCTTGAAGCTGTCCCGGAAGGTGATGATGCCAAGGTGGAAGAGGTCAGCCAGAAGCTGGACGCTTATATTGGCGGTCTCTCTGAAGACGTTCAGAACGCATTTACCGTTGCTGAGGCAGTGGCGCCGGATTCGCCCGATGCCCAGAAAATCGACGAGGCTTTTGGAAAGCTTGAAGAGCAATGCGCGCTCTGAAGCCTTGAGCCTGACTGTTCTGATGGTACCAGAACGGGGATCAAACTTTTTTTGTTTTAGCGTAATCTTTTCTGCAAAACCGGTTTCGACCTTTGCAGATTACGCTCTGGAGAATCGTAGGCGCTTTCGGGATCGGCTGGCGGGCATTGGCCCGCCATTTCGAACACACCGCGGATAATAGCCCATGGAACGTATTCGATGTTTGCGTTCCCGTGGCAATAATGCTCTCGCCGGATATCATGTATAACAGCTTCACCGAAACCATTTGTTTGCAAAGTGGCAAAGCGGAGTGCCCCCGCCCATGTCGATAAGTTGCAGCGAACAGAATGACAGGCTTTTCGCCGGCCGCAAATGAACTACAGACCGTTACAATTTTGAAGGCGCGTACCGCTTGATGGCGTCGCGCGGGCGTGACAAGGTCGAATTCCGCAAATCAGCTTCAGTCGTGCAAGAGGAAAACAACACCGACGCCGACCGCCCTGGTCAAGTTCGAACAGGCGCAAATTATTGTGGATCGTACATCGAACGGAATTGCGGCGGTCGCGGCGGTGACTATGCGTTTCCGACGAGAAAGTGTCGCACCAAAAGAAACAAAGAGTCATATCGAGGGAATGCATACGCGAGTCTCATTTGCCATAATGATCGTCTGCGGCATCGCTGTCGCAGCGGCTCTGTATTCGGCATACTCTTCCTCATTTCCATTGCTGACCGCGTCCCCTGCTCGGGCTGACGCTGGTCAATCCCCGCAGCGCGGCTCTCCTGCGCTCACGCCAATGGACGTGTCATGGGAGAAGCGGCGCTGGATCGAAAAAGCGGCGCGGATCTTGCGCGGCGGAGAGGGGCTTGGGCCGGGTGATGATATCGATTGGCTGGAGTCGCTGTCCAAGGAAGAGATCGCACGTACTTTCATGAAGGATAAGCGCTTTGGCGACACCGCGCTTGACTTCAATATGTATTTCCTTGGCTTTAAGGTCGATAGCTTGAAGGTCGATGGGGAATATATTCCGAATGCTTATGATTTCTCCAATGCAATCGCCTCCGCGCAGGAGCTTCTCCAAAATAGAGACTATTTTAAACTTTTTGACCTTGAGGGCGAATATTATCTGCCGCCTCTCTCCTTGAGCCCATCAGAGGATCCGTTACCAGACGAGGAAGCCAAGCTCACACCAACCCAGCTTCGGAAAAAGGCCATCGGGGAATTCGAGAAGCGTTTCCGAGATGTTGCGGCCATGAGACGTGGAACAAATCCTCTCGGCCTTGAGGATTTTTGCGCGGAGATCGAGGAAATCACCGAACAACGCGACCAATTGACGAAATCCTTGTTCCGGGCATTCACAGATATGGAGATCTTCGTGCTGACGCGCGCCGGGCTCCCGGAGTCCGCTTTCAACACGCTGGACGAAGCCGTAGGCCGTGACTGCGAGAAGCCCGAAAACGACAAGACCGCCTCGCAAATGGAGCAAATACTGGCAACCGTGACCGAGCAGGTCAGCCGTGGATTCGCGGAAATACTCAAATTCGAGCCCGAGCGATACGGGCCCGATACGGTCGCCGAGTTCAAGCCTCTGGACCACAGCGCTTTTCCAGAGCGTAAGATGTGGCCGGCCTTCGGTTATGAGCAAGGGATGGCGTTGGCGAATTCATCGACGAATTACAATCGCAAACGCGCGGCCTATGTGCTGAAACGCTTTTTCTGCGACGACCTCAACCCTGTCGGTTTCGACGATCCCAAACAGCATGTAGGTGGCGCTCACGGGTCGCAGACATCTTGCTACGCCTGTCATTACAAGCTTGATCCGATGGCTGGCTTCTTCCGGAATTTCGGCGCGCTGTTTTCGGACTCGTCCTCATCCCCGGATATCGTTTTCGATGATTTCGCAAGCGTCAACCGTTTGAAATATCTAGAAAGCTGGCGCGCGCCCGCAAAGACCGGGCGGAGTTGGGATGTCGGATATATACGCTCCACGCGGTGGACCGAGCAGAACCAATACGGATCGTCCCTGACAGACCTTTCCAAGATCATTCGCGAAGCGCCGGAAGCAAAGCGCTGTCTTATGAAACGCCTAACTGAATATATTGTTGGTGAAAAACAAACCATGGATGGTGGCTATCTGGACGAACTGACCAGAAATTTCGAAAACGAGGCGGCTGAAAACTCGTCGGTTGCGTTTAAGAACGCGGTCGTGCGGCTTCTGAAAAGCCAAACGTTCGAGACAAGCAATCCAGATTCCAGCCAATGCTACGATTTTGCAGAGCGCACGAACACCAACAACCGCCCACCATGCAGAGTGGCCTATATTCTTGAGAAGAATTGCGTCCAGTGCCATGGGGCCGGCGATGCGCTCAACACGCTCGATCTGAGAAAATGGGTGACGGCTCCCGGCGGCGCTGGCAGCACTTTCGAACATATCGACAGCAAAGGCGAACAGATACCA
>CAYVJO010000315.1:0-4290 GCA_964451735.1 uncultured Hyphomicrobiaceae bacterium
AATTCCACTGCCTTGGCGCGGATAGCGTCCACATAGCCCTTGAGAATCGTTTGGCTCGGCGCGCCGACGAACACCGCCTCAGCGTGGCGTGCGGCAAAGTTCCGCCCCCGTGTTGAGGCGCCGGCCTGAAAGATCACAGGCGTACGCTGTGGCGACGGCTCGGACAGATGAACGCCGTCCACGGAGAAGTGCTCGCCGCGATGGCGAATGTTGCGCACCTTAGCCGGGTCGGTATAGACGCCTGCCGCCCGGTCATGACGGACCGCGTCGTCGTCCCAGCTTCCTTCCCAGAGCTTGTAGCAGACATCGAGATATTCTTCTGCCACATCGTAGCGGTCGTCATGGGCAGGCAGCGCGGCCTGGCCCGTCGCTCGGGCACCGCTGTCGAGATAGGAGGTAACGACGTTCCATGCGACGCGGCCCTTGGTCAGATGGTCCAGCGTCGAGAACCGCCGCGCGAATGTATAGGGATGCTCGTAGCTGACCGAGGCGGTGACGCCGAAAGAGATGTTCCGGGTGGCGTGCGCCATGGCCGGAACGATCAGGAGCGGGTCGGCGATCGGCACCTGCGTGGCGTTGCGGATCGGCGCGGCAGGATCGCCGTTGAAGACATCGTAAATACCGATTACGTCGGCGATGAACAGTGCATCAAAATGCCCCCGCTCCACGGTCTGCGCCAACTCGACCCAGTGGGCGAGATCCTTGTATCGGTGCGAGCGATCGCGCGGATGGGTCCACAAGCCGGGCGAGATATGGCCGACCGTGTTCATGGTGAAGGCGTTCAGGCGGATCTGTTTGGTCATCAGGCGTCCTCCGGAAAGCGGGGGATAAGTAAGTATCGTCACGCCGAGCGCGGTTTGATCTGCGTCAGGTCAATATGCTTGCCCTGTGCAATCTCACTCTGAGCTGCACGGATCAGTTTCTGATCAACGAAAGCTGGCACGTCGATCGACTGTTGGAGCAGCTTTTGCTCGACAAGGAACGCCACGACACGCTGGGACGCGGCAACCTGGTCCGCATCGATGGCGAAATCCAGCGTGGCGATGTCGGCTACGGGCTGCTTGAGATAACGGTCGGCCTTGCCTGCGACGGCGAGAATATCTTTGTCGATCCGCGAGGTTTGAGAGAACCATGCGCGCGCTTCTTCGAGATTGTTGGATGTCCACCATACGGCTGTAACATAAGCTTTCAGCAGGCGCACCGCCGCGTCGTCGCCGTTCTTTTCCAGCCACCGCCCGGTAAGGCCGAGCCAGGCTGGGCTATCTCCCTGCTTGGATTCATGCAGAACCTTGAAGCCGAGCCGGACCAGCCTCTCCAGCGTCGGGTCCCATGTGCTGACGGCGTCGATCTGCTTCGACTGCAGGGCTGCAACCTGCTCGGTCACATCCTGGTTGATGATGTTGATCTCGCGAAATGGATCGGCGATACCAGAGGCGACGATGGTCTCGACCGAGCGCGGAAAGACCGTTGTGCCAAATGCGCCGGAAAAGCGTTTTCCTCGCAGATCGGCGACGCCGCCCTCGAAGTCCGGCTGGGCGACGATACCCCAGCGCCAATCATGAGTGCGCGCAATGACCTTCGTACCGGCTAGGCGGGCCGCACCACGCAGGACAGGAATATCGGCTGCGATCAGATTGTCGACATCGCCCGCGACTGCAGCTTCGACCAGCGGCGGGCCGAAGCTGAAGGTCTTGAACTGTGTGTCGAAGCCATAGAGTTCGAGAATGTTGGTGTTGCGCAGCGTCTCGAAGATCTCGCCTTGCGCTGCCCAGAGTGTCTGGTAGCCGAGCGTAATGGCCGTGCGGCTTTGCGCTATGGCGGGAGCGCCGAGGCGGGTCGAGGCCGCAAGGGCTAGCGCGGAGCCAGTGGCCTGAAGAACGGCGCGGCGAGAAAAGCGGCGTTTGCCTGGAGTTGTCATGGTCTTATCCCAAAAGAGTCCGTTGATATTCAGAGTTCATGCGTTCGCCAGGGCGTGAGCCAACGCTCAAGCCGCGCCATGGCAACATTCATAGCAAAGCCGACAAGGCCGATGATCAGCATTCCGCCGAGCACTTTCTCGGTTTCGATCATGGTGCGGGCGAGCTGGATCATGTAACCGAGCCCGGACGTAGAGGCGATCAGTTCAGCGGCGATCACGCAGGTCCAGCCCGTGCCCAGGCCAATGCGCATTCCGGTCAGGATCATCGGCAAGGCGGACGGCAGCAGCACGGAGAGGACGAAGCGACCGCGGCCGACGCCGAGGCATTGCGCCACGCGGATATGGACGGGCTGGATGGCCCGCACACCCGCAAAAGCATTTGTGAAAATCGGGAAAAATGCACCGAGAAAGATCAAGAACCAGGCTGCGCCATCGCCGAGGCCGAACCATAAAATGGCGAGCGGGATCCAGGCGATCACCGAGATCGGGCGAATCAGCTCGACGACAGGCAGTAAATATTCGGCTGTGCGCCGGTAGGAGCCGAGGAACGCGCCGAGCGCGATGCCGATGACAGTCGCGAGCGAAAAGCCGACCATAATCCGGCTGAGGCTGGCGAATACATCCGGCCAAAGACGTCCGATGGCGGAGAGATCGGCCAGCGCTTGGAGCACCCGGCTAGGTGCTGGCAGTGTGTTCGGGTCGAGAACACCAAAGGCGGCAGCAGCCTCCCAGAGCGCCAGCAGTGATATTGGCACGACAGTGCGTGTGAAGATCGGGGCAATCGGTCTTAGGCGGGCGCCGAGGCTTGCGCTAGCTGGCTTGCTGGCGCTGGGGTCCGCGGCTGGCTGTAAGGCCGTATCTATCACGCTCATGCCGCCTCCTGACTTGACGCATCCTCGCGCAAGAAACCCAGGAGGTGCTCGCGGTAGGAGAGGAAGCGCGGGTCGGACGCTCGCAGACTTGCGTTTCGCGGACGCGGCAAGTCGATCTTGAGGATCTCGCGAATGCGCCCGGGACGCGGCGACATGACCACAACTCGGTCAGCGAGGAAAACAGCCTCGTCGATACTGTGGGTTATGAGGACAAAAGTCTTCCCATGCGCGTCGCGGATGCGAAGGATCTCTTCCTGCATCTGATCGCGGGTCAGGGCGTCGAGCGCACCAAACGGCTCATCCAGAAGCACGATTTCCGGAGATGGAGCGAGGGCTCGGGCGATGCTGACCCGCTGCTTCATGCCGCCGGATAGCTCATGGGGATAATGGTGCTCGAAGCCGGTTAGGCGCACCAGATCGATAAATCGATCTACGATTTGGTCCTGCTCGCTGGCCGAAAGGTTTTTCCCCTCAAGTCCGAAGGCGATGTTGCGCTTGACCGTCATCCAGGGATAGAGCGCATAATCCTGGAAAACGACCGTGCGGTCATTGCCGGGGCCAACTATGGGACTGCGCGGCGTCGAAACAATACCTGTGGAAGGGTTCTCGAAACCGGCCAGTATATTGAGAAGCGTGGTCTTTCCACAACCGGACGGACCAATAATGCAAAGAAACTCGCCATCGGCGATATCGAGATCGATAGCCGTTAACGCCTGAATGCGACTGCCGTCGCGTACATCAAACGCCTTGCTCACATTACGCAGAATGATAGCGTTCATTCTCACCCTAATTCAGGGGCCAATCCATAAGCGGTTAACTTATTAATTAAATGTACCCATGGGCGAGGTTTGTTCGAACCAATAAAACCTGCAATTCATATTCCAGCGTGTAGAATGATAAGCGCAGCCAGCTCCGGAGTTATTCGGTTTTCCTGATAAGGTTTGTCGAAAATCTTGGTTCTCCCGCTTTCGTAGTGCTACTTATCTTCCGACCGTTTTTTGGCTTGCATAGTGAAAACTGGGCTTATCCGATGGTGGCTGTTCTTCCTTTTGCCGAGGTGTCCGCATCCAGCCCGTTTGCCGCTGTGAGCGAGATCCTTGATGAGTTCCGCAATGGACGCATGGTCATCATCGTAGATGCCGAAGATCGGGAGAATGAGGGGGATCTCGTTATCCCAGCACAAATGGCGACGCCTGCTGCCGTCAATTTCATGGCGACGCATGGGCGCGGCCTGATTTGCCTGGCGCTGACTAAGGACCGTGCCCGCGAGTTGGATCTCGACTTCATGGTCCGCCGTAACGGCGCTCGCAATCGCACCGCCTTTACGCGCTCCATTGAGGCGAGGGAAGGCATTAGCACCGGCATATCGGCACCCGACCGCGCCAGAACCATCGCAGTAGCCATCGATCCAGCAAAAAGCGCCGAGGACATCGTATCACCGGGCCATATCTTTCCGCTGATCGCGCGGGAGGTGGTCGGCATCACGCTGACCCGCCAGGC
>CAYVJO010000316.1:0-1534 GCA_964451735.1 uncultured Hyphomicrobiaceae bacterium
CCAGCGCGCGCAGCACTTTGGTCAGCGTGCTCTGCTGACCTTCGGGCGCGACGTTCTGAAAGATCCCGAAGCCCTGCGTCATCTGCTGGTTCATTGCCATATGGGTATCTCGCGTTCGACCGCGTCGATGGCTCTACTACTTGCTCAAGCAGAGCCCCATGCTTCAGCGCGCGAGGTGCTGCACGAAATCGTGACCATTCGCGAAAAAGCCTGGCCGAATTTGCGGATTTTGACATTCGGTGATGAGATGCTCGGCCGTAAGGGCGAGTTCATAGAAGCCGCTGCCGAGATTTATCGGCTGCAACTCGACCGCCGCCCCGAAATGAAGGAGTTTTTCACCGTAGCAGGACGCGGCCGGGAAATAGAACTGGCCGAAAAACTTCGCAAATAAGCGGCGTTTCTTACACGCAAAGCGGGCAATGACCGAGACGAACAGACTGCAATGCGATCCAGATACCCGTTACTGTGTGCGAAATTGCTGACTGAGGGTCAGCCGAAAAGCCCGCGGAATATCGGCCATTGCCAAACAGGGCCGAAGAATTGCCCTGCTGCCGCAAAAGCGCCAGCAACGAGCGAAATATAAGCAACCAGACTTGTCCGGCCTTGCTTCTGGCCGATTTGATAGATGATGTTGTTTTGTTCAGCTAGTTTCGTCGCGATCCTCTCGGCGATCAACTCGGCGGCGGCAGCGTTCGCTTCTATCGCGCTATTTGTGAGCTGTCTTTCGTGTTGCTGACGCAGAAATTCTTCGTGGCGTCTCATCCCCGTATTATCGATCGACATGCTACCCTCCTGATGCTGCCCACTTGTCCTTCCGGTTTTATACTGTCCGCGCGCGAAGGCAAATCATTCCGAGGAGATCGGCTTGTCGAATTGGCATAACCTCTGGCCGCGAGGCCATGGTTTTGCGAGTGCTGCTCACAAGATCACCCTGACGAACTACACCTGCGCCAGTATAGCAGCCTGCAGCTTGGCCGCCTCCGGATCGGCGTGCTCGCGGCGGGGGCGTGGCAGGTGAACGGGCAGGTCCAGGGCGGCCATCCCTCAGCACGATCACACGATCGGCGAGCGCCACTGCCTCGGCAACATCATGAGTGATCAGCAGCGTCGTGAAGCGGTGCTCGCGCCAGACACGGTCGAGGAGAACATGCATATCGGCGCGGGTGAGCGCGTCCAGCGCGCCAAATGGCTCGTCAAGCAGCAACAGCTTCGGCTGGCTGACAAGCGCGCGAGCCAGGGCGACGCGCTGGCGCTGACCGCCCGAGAGAACGGCCGGCCAGTCATTCTCGCGGCCGGCAAGACCGACATCGGCGAGCGCCTTCGACGCGGTCTCGCGCCAGTTTTGCCCTCGCGAGATACCGACATTGCCAAGCGCAGTCTGCCAGGGCAGGAGCCGCGCGTCCTGGAACAGCAGCCGGACATCGGACTGCAACCCACTGACCTGCCCGCCACCGATCAGAACCTCGCCCGCGGACGGTGTGTCGAGCCCCGACAGCAATCGCATGATCGTCGTCTTGCCGGCGCCGGACCGGCC
>CAYVJO010000316.1:1544-2799 GCA_964451735.1 uncultured Hyphomicrobiaceae bacterium
TTGCAGGTCGAGCTGCTCCAAAACGCGCCGCTCACCGAAAGCTTTGTCCACGCGAAACAGCGCGACGTCCGTTCCAGCGCCTTGCCGGCCTTCGACCGCCTCGCGGCCGGCATCGATGCCTGGCATCTCGGAGCGCTCCAGATCGGCAATCCCCCCCTCTTCCGCGTAAAGGTCGCGCGCCGCCTGCTGGCCTGCTGTCATGTACGCGCCTCCACGATTTGATAGGACGGATGCCAGGACAGCACCTGGCGTTCGAGAGCGCGCGTCAGAGTGTCGGCAAGCTTGCCGAGAAGCGCATATATGATGATGCCCAAGAGCACGACGTCCGTTTGCAGGAACTCGCGGGCGTTCATGGTCATGTAGCCGATGCCCGAAGAGGCCGATATGGTCTCGGCGACGATAAGCGTAAGCCACATGATTCCGAGCGAAAAGCGCAGACCGACCAGAACAGAGGGCAACGCGCCTGGAAGGATGACCCGCCAGAACAGCGCCCAGTGCGACAGCCCATATATGCGCGCCATCTCGATCAACCCGGCATCGACGGTGCGGATTCCATGGAATGTGTTGAGATAGATCGGGAAGGCGACGCCGATAGCGACGAGGAATATCTTTGCCGTCTCGTCGATACCGAACCACAGAATGACGAGCGGGATGATCGCCAGATGCGGCACGTTGCGGAGCATCTGTAACGTGCTGTCGAGGAGCGTTTCGGCGGGCCGAGAGACGCCGTTCAGGACGCCCAAGGCGAAACCTATTCCGCCGCCGATGAGAATGCCCTGGAGCGCGCGCCCGGCGCTGACCGCCATATGCTCAAAGAGCAAGCCGGTCTTGGCGTTTTCCCAAAAAGCGACAGCAACGGAACTCGGCGCGGGCAATAGGCGCGGCGAGATCAACCCAAACTGCGAAGCCGCCTCCCAGGCCAGGAGGACGGCGATTGGAAAAGCCCAGGGCGCAGCAGCCAGGCCTGCGCGCCGCAAGACATTGCGCTGGCTCATGAGTGCGCCCTTGCGGCTTTTTCCGGGCGGTATTCGTTAGCGATGGTCTCCCCGAATGGGCCGGTGTTGACGCGGCTCGGATCGCGCTTCTCTCCATGAGCAAGCGGCAAGAGCGGGAAAACAAGTTCGGCGAAGCGGTATGCCTCCTCCAGATGCGGATAGCCTGACAGGATGAAGGTGTCGATGCCGATCGCCATATATTCCTTAATACGCGCCGCAACCGTCTCCGGGTCGCCGACCAGGGCTGTGCCTGCTCCGCC
>CAYVJO010000316.1:2809-4289 GCA_964451735.1 uncultured Hyphomicrobiaceae bacterium
CGGCGGCAAGGGCTCCGCCGCGCACAAGGCCGAGGCCTGCCCAAAGATTGGGACTGATCTCCAACTTGTCGCGCCGCCCGCCATGCAAAGCGCGCATCCGTTGCTGGCCGACCGAATCCATCCGCTCGAAGATCTTTTGCGCCTGCTCAATGGTGGCGTCGTCGAGATGCTTGATCAGATCGTCGGCCGCCGCCCAGGCTTCCGACGACGTCTCGCGCACGATCACATGGAGACGGATGCCGAAGCTGAAACGGCGGCCTTTGGCAGCCGCTGCGGCTTGAGCCACAGCAAGCTTCTCTGCGACCTGCGCAGGCGGCTCGCCCCAGGTCAGATACTTATCGATGGTGTCGGCTGCGGCGTCGATACCGGCGCTCGACGAGCCTCCAAAATAAAGCGGCGGGTGCGGCTTTTGCTCGGGCGGAAAGAGGAGCCGGGCATCCTCGACGCGGATATGCTTACCTTCGAAATTAACAGTCTCGCCTGCGAGCAGCGCTTTGTAGACCTTTAAAAACTCTAGGGTGACGGCATATCTTTCGTCATGCGCCAGGAATACACCGTCACCCTTGTTCTCAACCGGATCGCCGCCCGTCACCACATTGATTAGGAGACGCCCCCCGGAGATCCGGTCGAGAGCTGTCGTCATCCGCGCTGCCAGGGAAGGAGAGAGAAGACCTGGACGGACGGCGACAAGATAGCGAAGCTGCTGGGTGACTGGGGCCAAGGAGGAAGCCACCACCCAACTGTCTTCGCAGGAGCGCCCTGTGGGAAGTAGGACGCCAAAATATCCGAGATCGTCGGCAGCCTGAGCGATCTGCCTCAGATAGTTGAAAGAAACGTCGCGCCCGCCGGTCGCGGTGCCGAGATACCGGCCATCGCCATGTGTGGGCAAGAACCAGAGAACATTTGCTTCGGGCGCGGCTGGAACTGTCATGTCAGGACCCTGCTTTCCAAACGGCTTCGGAAATGACGATCTTGTTGGGCAGGAGCCCGAGCGAATGGAATGTGTCGGCGATGTCCTGCTGTGCTGCGACCACTTCGTCACCAATGGGCTTGATGCCATAGGACTGGCGCTCCAGCGCGATTTCGAGCACAGGCGCTGGGATGCCGGTCGAGGCAGAAAGCTGCTTGGCAGCCGCCTTTATATCAGCCTGCACCCATTTATCGACTTCGCTCAACTCTTCAAGCAGCGCTTCAACCGCCTTCGGGTTGCCTTCGGCGAACGTCTTCGCCGCAAGATAGAATTGATGATTGGAAACAATACTTTCGCCATTGGCGATCGTACGTGCTCCCGTCGCGGTCTCGGCGGCGGCCTGGAACGGATCCCATATCGCCCAGGCGTCGACGGCGCCCTTCTCGAAAGCGGCGCGGGCATCAGCGGGTGCGAGGAAAGTCGGCTCAATCTCGCTATACGGCACGCCTGCTTTTTCTAAGCAGGTTTGTCTGACCTGGCCAACGAATGCTGGTTGTGATTCTGTTTTCG
>CAYVJO010000317.1:0-4278 GCA_964451735.1 uncultured Hyphomicrobiaceae bacterium
ATATGCAGCTCTTCGCCAATTTGCGCCCCGCCATCTGTTACCCCGCCCTCGCTGACGCCTCGCCGCTCAAGCGTGACTACGTCGAGGGGCTCGACCTCATGATCGTGCGCGAGCTGACCGGCGGGGTTTATTTCGGCGAGCCCAAGGAAATCGTCACGCTGGAGGACGGGCAGAAACGCGCAGTGGACACGCAAGTCTACACGACCGGGGAAATCGAGCGTATCGCCCGGGTTGCATTTGAGCTTGCCCGAAAGCGACGCAACAAGGTTGCCTCTTCGGAAAAGCGCAATGTCATGCGCACGGGCGTACTCTGGCATCAGATCGTCTCCCGGGTCCATCGCGATGAATACCCCGATGTCGAACTGACGCACATTCTTGCCGACAATTGCGCCATGCAGCTCGTCCGCGCGCCGAAACAGTTCGACGTCATTGTCACCGACAATCTCTTCGGTGACATGCTCTCGGACGAAGCGTCGATGCTGACGGGCTCGCTCGGCATGCTGCCCTCGGCCTCGCTCGGCGCGCCCGACATTGCAGGTAAAGGAGTCGCCAATCCGATCGCAACGATTGCAAGCTTCGCCATGGCACTGCGCTATTCGTTCGCGCTGCCACGGGAAGCTGAGATGATTGGAACGGCCATCGCCAGAGTTCTGGATAAAGGCCTTCGTACCGCGGATATCATGCAAGAGGGCATGCATCAACTCTCAACAGCGGGCATGGGCGATGCGATCGTCTCGGAATTGGAGCGGCTGGCATAACGGCTGCTCGCCGCCGGCAAGCCGGTTCTCGGCCTTGCAATCACAGAAACAGGTGCGTTCGATCGCTCCAATGCAGAGCACACGCTCTGGAAAAGCCTCTGCCTGACGTGTTTGCAAAACCCGTCATGAAGCGGCGCAAGGGGCGGAGTTTAGGGGGATGGGTACGATGACAGACCATTTCAGTGTCATCGGGTTCAAGTCCAATTCGGCAGAAAAACTGGCCGAGCTGATCGCCAAATTGCCCGATACCGGAGCGTACTCCCAGCCCTGCGGCCCCGGTTATTATTATCGCTGGGAGTCTGACAGCGGATCAGAGCTTTGGGTTCATCTGGCCAAGGAGCCTGGAGGCGACCGCGAGAAGCTGAATATCGTCGGAGTAACGCCTTTCTTTCACGGCAAGGGACGGATGCCGGTCAGAGTTATGAAAAAACGCCAGCGGCCAAACGACAATGCTTTCGAGGGCGCGGTTTTCGTCGAAGTCGAGCCAGGTCCGCGCCCGCACCAATGCGCGACTGTGGCGCTGCTCGATCTCGTCGATTACGCCGTATGGGCCAATCGAGTCACGCCTTTCCTCGCTCGGGCACAGATCGCAGCTTTTCCGCACGAAATCACCGTCTACGAAAGCGAAGAGGCGTTCGCCGCGTCTCAGGCCGACGAAAAGGTAAAGTTTGCCCCTGAGTCCTTTTTCGCGAGCGGGCTCTTTTCTCCTGCTACGCAAGCGGGCGGACAGGCTGTCTTCCACGATCCAAGCGGGGAGAATTTCGACGCTCCGTCTCGCGCCTTTTTCAGCGGACGGGTGCTATCGGCGGCAAAGCGGGTGAATAGTGTCAACGGGCAATCCTTTCACGCCGCGCTCGTCAAGACGCTTGGCGGAACAATCGATGTCGTTGCCGATGACCTTCAGATTACCGGCGATCTGCGTACGGGCTCCATCATCCAAGGCGAGTTCTGGCTTTGCGCCAAGTTGTTGGAGCGCGACGCGGAGGCTTAAGCGGCTTTGCGAATTGCACCTGAAAATATAGGCGCGCCTCGGCGCCTTGTGAAGCGCTCTATCCGTCTGTTTGAGCATTGGATTTATCCGAAAACCGGTGTCCACCTTTGCGGCTTACGCACCAAGGGGCTTCTTCTAAACGGCTCGTCACGGGGTTCAGTTTATGACTCACTGTTTGCATTGATTTACGGGATTGAATTGATTCGCCCACGATCGGATTATGGTGATGGGCTTTTCAGTTTCGTGCAGTTGGAGGACCGTGTTCTTACGGATCAACTCCGCTTCTGGCGGTCCGGGCTCTGACGGACGAGGTCCTGGCGCCGGTCAGCTGGAGGCGCTTTATGCCGCTTTGGGTGCCGTCCTTCCCCGCCCGGGATGCTGCTTCGGGCAATGCTGCTGCAGGCCTTCTTCTCGATCCGCTCCGAGCGGATGCTGATGGAGCAGATCAACCATAATCTTCCGTTTCGCTGGTTTGCCGGTCTTTCGATGGATGCCGATGTCTGGCATCCGACCGGATTTACCCACAACCGCAAGCGCATCGAGGTGTGCGGCTGGATCAAGGCGCAGGCCGGTTTTGCCAAGCTCAAAGCACGCGGTCGACCCAAAGTCGCCGCGGTCTTCGGATTTGTTATCGCGGCCTATAATCTTGTCACATTGTCAAAGCTCATCGCCGAAGCCGCCGGATAGCATCCAAAAGCGGCCCTCAATGCCAGGAGCCGATACCAAAAGCCATCCGAGTCGCAAAAAAGCTCAAAACGACAAAACCCCAGGCGCAATCATTCAAGCCGTTTTGCAGCAGGCTGCTGCAGCAGGATCATTTTTAAAATGGAAACGATCCTGATCTCTATCTGCTTATTCACGCACGATTTTCAGAAAAACCCGTGTCCACTTTTCGGTCCCGTAAGCTAATGACGCGTACCGGTCACAAGGGTCGCCTTGAGAGGGCTCTGCGGGCTTGCGGCTGCCGACACGAACGGGCTTTCACCCAAATCGATACGCTTCAGAATGTCCTCTATAGGATGGTGGACCCAGGCGTCGGTCACGAAATCCCGGTGATCCGTGCCATCGGGCGTTGCGATAAAGACAACGCTGTCCCGTCCCAGACGAGGTGAAAGGCGGCTTGACACAGGAACATTGAGTTCGCCGAGCAGCTGTTCGAAGGACTTGTTGCGCGCGCGGGTCGCATCGGTGAATGCGCTTACGAAAAAGCCCGAATTCTGGCTGGTGATCCAATTTCTGAAGACATCGACATGGCCGTAAAGCGCATCCAGCAGCACCACACCCTGAACCCGGCTGGACATACCGCCAGCCTCAAGCGCAGCGGCGGCAGGCAAATATCCTCCGCTATACGACACGAGGATGACGGGCATCTGTCGAAATGCGGCTCTGGCGGATGGATCGCCATGAATCTCGGCGAGCTTGGCTTCTGCTTCAGAAAGAAAACGCTTGAACCCGCCGCGCTCCCAAAACTTGCCGGCGCTGGAATCTCGTGCATCGCGGGCGAGTTGTGGCGCAACGAGAACGGCATTAATGCCGGAGGCGGAAATCTGCTGCGGCGCTTCCTGGCGGCGCATCACATCCCGCTCCAGCGTCGCGCCATGACCATGGAAGAACAGCACGATCACGCCCGGTTTGGTTATGTTGAAACCACGCGGGATATGAAGCAGAACGCTTGGGTCATTATAGGTCTCTTTCTCCCAATAGACGCGGTTGAACGGCGTACGATGCCCTCGCCGCCCATCCTCGGCGATATTAAAGAACGGCTCACCAGACTGCCCGATGTTGCCATCATAGGGAAAAGGCGCGGCCAGGAAGGATATCAGCTCTGTCCTGGCGCCTTGAAAATGCGGGATGGCGCTCACGCCCCCGACAAGCGGCCGGCTTGTGGGCCTTGTAGCCAAGTCGGCATGGTCCGGACCCAACGCCGCATCGGCGCGTTCAGCTTCGGGGTGAAACACTCGGTCCTGCTTGCGCTGCCGGGCGACATTGCCGGAATACGCAAGACGCATTGCTTCGAGCCGCCCGTAGAGATTGTCCATCTCGCGATCCCGTTTCACGGCGGCCTGTTCCTCTATGCATCCAGACAGAACCACCAAAATCGACAATAGCGGAATAGCGTTGGATATAAGGTAAGGGCGCATTCTCATCTGCGGCGGCGCTTCGTTTTTTGAGGCCGATCGTGCTCGGCGATGATCATTCCGGGTCGATCCTGTGGGAAAACCGTTACCTTTAAACATCAGCATAAAAAATAATCATGACAAGATCATGGGCAGCGCCAATTGGCGCGGTTTTGCCATCCATTCGATCAGGATCATTTCAAATGAAAACGATCCTGATCTCTATCTGCTTATTCACGCACTATTTTCAGAAAAAACCAGTATTCACTTGTTCAGATCGTGCTCTAGCCGCCAGCCGACCGCAGGCGCCTCCAAGCAGGATTGATCATTTTCCGATCGTTTTAATAAACCGAAAGGCTAAGCAGAGATTCTCTGGTCGCCCAACGGATCGCGTCCTCGTTCCACGTTCAAG
>CAYVJO010000318.1:0-4276 GCA_964451735.1 uncultured Hyphomicrobiaceae bacterium
TCACACTCTACCGCGCCCTGCGCCGCGTGAATCCCTCCCCGTTTCTGTTCTTCCTCAATTATGGGGATTTCGCTATCGCCGGATCGAGCCCGGAAATTCTCGTTCGAGCGCGGGGTGGCCAGGTGACGATCCGCCCCATCGCCGGAACGCGGCCGCGCGGTGCAACCCCGGAGGAGGACAAGCGCCTTGCCGACGAGCTGCTCGCGGACGAGAAGGAGCGCTCCGAACATCTGATGCTGCTCGATCTGGGGCGCAACGATGTCGGCCGTGTCTCGAAAATCGGCACGGTCCGTGTAACCGACAGCTTCTTCCTCGAATACTACAGCCAGGTCATGCATATCGTCTCCAATGTCACGGGCGAGCTGGCGGATGGGTATGATGCGGTCGATGCGTTGATGGCGGGCTTCCCGGCAGGGACCGTCTCCGGCGCGCCCAAGATCCGCGCAATGGAGATCATTGATGAGCTGGAGACGGAAAAGCGCGGGCTTTACGCAGGATGCGTCGGCTATTTCTCAGCGACCGGCGAGATGGACAGCGCCATCGTGCTGCGCACTGCCCTTATCAAGGACGGCATGATGTATGTGCAGGCCGGCGCAGGTATTGTGGCGGACTCGGTGCCCGCCAGCGAACAGCGTGAATGCGAGGCCAAGGCCGGAGCCCTGTTCCGCGCGGCGGAGGAGGCCGTAAGGTTTTCCAACGCCGCCGGGCGCGGGCAGTAGAGGCTCAATAGATCGCCATTATATTCATCATTGTATTTGGATGAGATGCCTTATCCTTGAAGAGGGGATTGAGCCCCTCCAGACTGTTCATCCAAATCGGATATACGCTTGAGCGGCATGACCCGGAAGGCACGACATCATGCGAACCTTGACCCTCTTCCGCCACGCGAAATCGAGCTGGGACTCTCCCGCGCTTGAGGATTTCGACCGGCCGCTTTCGGCGAGGGGACGGAAAGATGCACCGCGAATGGCGGCTTTTCTCGCTGAGCGCAGCTTTACGCCGGATACGATCCTATGCTCGCCGGCGCGGCGCACACGCGAGACGGTCGACTTTGCCCTCCCCGCCTGGAAACCCGCACCAAAGATTGACTATCAAGACGCGCTTTATCATGCGAGCGCGGACGCCATGCTCGCGATCCTGCGCGATTCCCCGGACGAAGCGCGCCACGTCATGATCGTCGGGCACAACCCTGGCCTTGAGTCTTTCTCGGCGCGCCTCATCGGCGGCGGCGACAGTTCAGCCCGCCTCGCCCTTGCCCGCAAATTCCCGACGGCTGGCGTCGCGGTCCTGACATTCGATGCCGCCCATTGGAGCGAGGCCACCGCTGGCGGCGGGCGTCTTTCGATTTTCGCAACCCCAAAGCGGCTCTTTTCGAAAGAGTGAATGGAAATGCGGAAACCGCGCTTTCCACTGGACGCAGGCCCCTATTTTTGCTGATCTTTCGGGCGGCGGAGGCACGAGAATGATCACGCTCATCGATAATTACGACAGTTTCACCTACAATCTCGTTCACTATTTCGGCGATCTCGGCGTCAGCTGCCGCGTTTATCGTAACGACAAAATAACGGTAGACGAGGTTTTCGCTGAAAAGCCTCAAGCCATTGTGCTTTCGCCCGGCCCGTGCACGCCGAACGAAGCCGGCATCTGCCTCGATCTCATCGAAAAGAATGACGGCCGGATCCCTCTTCTTGGCGTTTGTCTCGGACATCAGGCGATCGGCCAGGCCTATGGCGGCAAGGTGATCCGTGCGCCCAAGCTCATGCATGGCAAGGTCTCGACTGTTTATAATTCCGGCGAGGGCATTTTCGACAGCCTGCCTTCAGAATTTCACGCGACGCGCTATCACTCGCTGATCGTTGAGGAAAAAACCATGCCGCGCGCCTTACGCATCACGGCGAGCACAGCGGACGGGCTGGTTATGGCGGTGGAGCATCAGAGCCAGCCGGTTTTCGGAGTACAATTTCACCCCGAAAGCATCGCCTCCGACTATGGCCACGCAATGCTGGCGAATTTCCTGCGTATCGCGCGCATCAACTGGCGGCCCATCCGGCCCAATCTTGAGCTCGCCCGGGCGGTGCCGGGGAGACCGGAGGTCACCCGATGAGCGAGACGGCGGATAACGGAGCGGCGGCGAAATTCCGCCCGTATTTCGAAAAGGTCGCGGGCGGGGGGCGGCTGACCGAGGAGGAGGCCGCAAGCGCGTTCGACGCGATCATGGAAGGCGGCGTGCCCGAGGCGCAACTGGCGGGATTTCTTGTCGCTATGCGGGCGCGGGGCGAAACTGTGGATGAAATTGCCGGAGCCGTGCGCGCCATGCGTGGCAGGATGCGCCGGATCCAAGCACCCCAGGGTACGATCGATGTCGTTGGCACGGGCGGCGACCAGAAGGGTACCTACAATGTCTCAACCGCAACGGCTTTCGTCGTTGCAGGGGCTGGCGTTCCCGTCGCCAAGCACGGTAACCGCGCCGTTTCATCCAAATCCGGAGCGGCGGACGTTCTGGAACATCTCGGCGTCGATCTCAAAATGACGCCCGAACACGCGGAACGCTGTCTTGCGGAAGCGGGAATCGCTTTCCTGTTCGCCCCGACCTATCATGCAGCTATGCGTCATGCCGCCCCCGTGCGCCAGGCACTTAAACTGCGCACCATTTTCAATCTGCTCGGGCCGCTTTCCAATCCGGCTGGAACAAAACGCCAGCTCATTGGCGTGTTTTCCGCCCATTGGCTAGAGCCGCTCGCCGAGGTCATGCGCCGTCTCGGTGCCGAGCACGTATGGGTAATGCACGGCGCGGACGGGCTCGACGAGCTTTCAACGACAGGGGTATCGCAGGTCGTCGAGGTCAAGGACGGCAAGCTGAGCCGCTTCGAGGTCAAGCCTGAGGATATCGGCGTCCAGCCAGTCTCCATGACCGACCTGCTTTGCAGCGCGCCTGAGGATAGCGCCGCGTCGATCCGCGCTTTGTTCGAGGGGCAAGCAGGCCCCTTCCGTGATATAGTGTTGCTCAACGCCGCGGCTGCTCTGATCGTTGCCGGGAAAGCGAAAACTCTGGGCGATGGCGCAAAGATCGCAGCCATCTCGCTCGAAGAGGGCAAGGCGGAGGCCGCGCTGCAAAAGCTCACCGCGCAACGAGAGGCGTAGCGAATGACGACGATACTGGACCGAATTGCCGCCTATAAACGCGACGAAATTGCCTCGGCCAAGACCGAGCTTCCGCTATCGACCGTCGAGGACGCAGCCCGCGCCGCACCACCCGTCCGGCCATTCGGCGCCACGATCATGGCCTGCGCGGATGAAGGACGCTACGCGCTTGTCGCAGAGATCAAGAAAGCCAGTCCGTCCAAAGGGCTGATCCGCGAGGATTTCAACCCCGCCTCCCTCGCCCTCGGCTATGCGGCAGGCGGCGCGGCGTGCTTATCAGTCTTGACGGACGGCCCTTCCTTTCAAGGAGCGCCTGAGCATTTGCTCGATGCACGCAAGGTCTGCGCCCTGCCCGTTCTGCGCAAGGACTTCATGCTCGATCCTTATCAGATCCCTCAGTCCCGTGCGCTCGGCGCCGATTGCATCCTGATCATCATGGCGGCTGTCGATGACTTCCTCGCCATGGAGCTGGCGGGCGCGGCAAACGCCTGGAGCATGGACGTGCTGGCGGAAGTCCACAATGAAGACGAGCTGGAACGTGCTCTCAGCCTACCAACCTCTCTGATCGGCATCAACAACCGCGATTTGAAAACCTTCGAAACAAGCCTCGGCGTGACCGAACGGCTGGCGCCTATGGTGCCGAATGGACGCCTTGCGGTCAGCGAAAGCGGTATCTTCACACATGCTGATATCAACCGCCTCTCAGCGGCTGGCGCGCACGCCTTCCTCGTCGGCGAAAGCCTGATGCGCCAAGCCGATATTACGAACGCAACCCGGCAGCTTCTACATGGGGATGGCGGCATGAAGCCGCTGTCGGCGGCCTACAAAGAGGCACAAGCGTGACCGGGCCGCTTTCCCATGTCAACGCGCGCGGCGAGGCACATATGGTCGATGTGTCGGACAAGGCCGTCACATCGCGCTGCGCCACCGCCGAAGGCTTCGTGCTCATGAAGCCGGAAACGCTGGCGCTCATCCGCCAAGGAAGCGCCGCTAAGGGCGACGTGCTGGCGACCGCCCGGATCGCCGGCATCATGGCGGCCAAACGCACCCACGAATTGATCCCGCTTTGCCATCCGCTCGCGATCAGCAAGGTGACAGTGGATTTCGACGAGATGCCGGACAATGCCGGCTTGCG
>CAYVJO010000319.1:0-4243 GCA_964451735.1 uncultured Hyphomicrobiaceae bacterium
CGTCTCGACATCCTCGATCTCCGCGCGGGCGTCTACTATCAGACCGCTGGCGTCTTCAAGAATGAGCGGAGCGTCGTCCGTATCGTGTTCGTCCTCGATGTCGCCGACTACCTCCTCAAGCAGATCCTCGATCGAGACCAGACCATCCGTGCCACCATGCTCGTCAATGATCAACGCCAGATGGATATGGCGCGTTTGCATCCGGACGAACAAGTCCAGTGCGGACATTGACGGCGGTGCAAAGATCACCTCACGGGTAATGTCAGCTTCGGAGACCTTTTTGGATAAATCGGCAGCGCCCAGATGAAAAGTTTCGTCTGATGCGTCCGTTTTCCCCTGCTTTATGATCCAGCCCATCAGGTCCTTGACATGCGCCATTCCCAAGGGCTCGTCGAGCGTGTCGCGATAGATGGGAACACGAGAGTGCCCCGCCTTTTCGAAAACGCAAAGCAGATGCGCTAGCGTTTCGTCAACATCCACAGCAACTATATCTCCTCGCGGCACCATCACATCTTCGACGCGCAATTCCTTGAAATGTAGGATTTTTTGCAGCATCGTCCGCTCCGCCGCCGTAAAGGCTGATCCATCGTCGCCCTTTAAGGCTGCTTCGATAACGCTCCGGGCGTCGGTCTGGGTGGAAAAACCGAGATTGACAGCCAGCCTGTCGAGCCAGCTCAGGCCGGTTTCACCGCGATCTTGCGAGACATCATCGTTAAAATTGTTGCTTATGGCCATGGTCCGTTATGGGCCCGTCGAGGGCTGTTCTTCAAGGTGGTTGAGATAAGGGTCCGGGATGCCGATCGAAGATAGGATCTCGCACTCCAGGGCTTCCATATATTCGGCGTCGCGATCGGTCTGATGATCGAAGCCGGCGAGATGCAAAACGCCATGCACAATCAGGTGCGCGACATGATCCAAGGGCGATTTTCCAGCCTCTGCGGCCTCGCGGATCACAGTTTCACAGGCAAGTATGATGTCCCCAAGAGGCGCGGGCTCTTGCGCGGTCATGTGCGCATCAGGCAGTGATGAGACTGGAAAGGAAAGCACGTTGGTCGGTTTCCGCTCACTCCGGAAACGGCCATTCAATTCGGCTATGGTTTCGTCATCGGAGAGCACAAGACACACGTCGCGGCTGGCAATCGCAGCAAGCTTGTGCACGCACGCGACATATGCGCGGCGTATCGCAGGATCCAGGCCTTCAAGAGCGAGCCATTGGTTGCATTCGACCAGCACGCTCAAGCAACTAGGGCCAGGCTCCTCGTCTGAAGAGCCGTCTTTTTCGTCTGAAGCCAGCCCAGATAAGGCTGGCTTATGCGCCGTTTCAATCATTCTTCAAATCTTATGATATGCCTAATGGGCCTTCTCATACGCCTCCACGATCCGTGCTACCAATTCATGCCGCACAACGTCCGCGGAGCTGAATGGTATATGAGCGATGCCTTCCAGATTTTCCAGAAGCCCAATGGCCTCACGAAGCCCTGAAATTTGCCCCGGCGGCAAATCGATCTGAGAGGGGTCGCCGGTTACGATCATTTGGCTGCCCTCGCCGAGGCGGGTGAGAAACATCTTCATTTGCATTGAGGTGCAATTTTGCGCTTCGTCAAGAATGATCGTAGCATGACTGAGCGTTCGCCCACGCATAAAAGCGAGTGGAGCGATTTCGATAACGCCGCTTTCCATACCTCGCTCGACTTTCTCTGCTGGCAAGACATCGTAGAGCGCATCGTAAAGAGGCCGCAAATAAGGATCGACCTTCTCTTTGAGGTCGCCGGGCAAAAAACCCAGCCGTTCGCCGGCTTCGACCGCCGGGCGCGACAGGATAAGCCTTTCGATTTCGCCGCGTTCCAGTCGGCCGGCGGCGTGAGCCACGGCCAGATAGGTCTTGCCCGTGCCGGCCGGGCCGGTTGCAAAAATAAGCTCACGCGCCCGCAACGCCTCGATGTAACGCGTTTGGGTTGGCGTCCTCGCAGAGATCAGACGTTTGCGGGTGCGCAATTGGCTGGCGCCAGTGTGACCGCCGATCTTACCGTCGCTTTCATGCGCTAGGGCGTGACGCACCGCGCCGTCAATATCGCCGATACTAACCTTATGCCCCTTTTTGAGGCGGGTGTAGAGATGTTCAAGAACATCCTTGGCCAGATCGCAATCGTGCTCCGAACCGGTCACTAAAACAACATTGCCATGCGCCACCGCCTCAACGCCGAGCTTAGTCTCCAACATGGATAGATGCGCGTCGAATTCGCCGAGCAGATCGGCCAGCATACGGTTGTTGTCGAAGTGGATTTCGGTCCGAAAAGCTTTCTTGCCTTTATCCGTAACTTTGTTTCCGCTTTTGGCGGGCTGGACTGCTGATTCACGCAAGTTGGCCAAATATGCTCTCCCAATGACAGAGGCGAGAACTGTTTTTAGCTGACAACGCACTCTTTCGCGCTGTTATGCATACTCAAAAGATACATTAGCGGCTTCGTCCGTTGATATTATGACACCGCTAAGGCTGCTGAGGCTAGCCTCGATTATTTGCGCATCCACGATTTGACCAAGCCTATGCTGGCTGCATTCCACATGAACTGCCTGAAGATAAGGTGAACGTCCTGCAAGCTGCCCTGGCTTGCGGCCCGTTTTCTCAAGCAGAATCGATACTGTTCGACCGACTTGCGCCTTGTTGAAAGCTGTTTGCTGCTCTCTCAAAAGTGACTGAAGAATGGCCAAACGCTCTACCTTAACCGGCTCCGGGATCTGGTTCTTCATCAATGCCGCTGGCGTGCCAGGGCGGGGGCTGTATTTGAAAGAATAAGCTTGGGCGAATGTAACCTGACGCACAATATCGAGCGTTGCCGCAAAGTCTGCGTCTGTCTCGCCGGGGAAACCGACAATGATATCGGTGGAAAGCGCCATGTCGGGTCGCGCAGACCGGATTTTTTCGACGATACGCAAATAGTCAGCGGCGCTGTGGTTGCGGTTCATCGCCGAGAGGATGCGATCCGCCCCCGCCTGGAAGGGCAGATGCAGATAGGGCATAAGTTGGGGGATGTCCCGGTGAGCAGCGATCAGATCACCGGTCATGTCGGCAGGATGGCTTGTTGTGTAACGCAGCCGGCTGAGGCCGTCGATCCCGGCAAGCGCCTCCAGCAGGTGCGCCAGGCTCCAGGCACGCCCGTCTGGGCCTTCTCCGGAATAGGCGTTTACGTTCTGACCGAGCAGCGTCAACTCCCGCACGCCGAAACCCGCAAGGCGTTTGGCTTCTTCGAGGATATCCAGGACAGGACGTGAGAATTCAGCCCCGCGCGTATAAGGTACGACGCAGAATGTGCAGAATTTGTCGCATCCTTCCTGGACCGTCAGGAACGCGGACGGCGATCTGCTCGGCTGGCGCGCGGGCAGGGCATCGAACTTATCCTCAGCTGGGAAGTCCGTATCGACAATTTTCCGCTCGTCTGTGCGCGCTCGGGCGACCAGATCGGGCAGACGATGATAGTTTTGCGGTCCGATAACCAGATCCACCACGGGCGCTCGGCGCAGGATCTCCGCCCCTTCCGCCTGGGCGACGCAGCCTGCCACGGCGATCGTGAGCTGCGAGCCGCGCGCGCGGCGTCCGTTGCGCAGCATTCGCAGCCGTCCAAGCTCGGAGTAAATCTTTTCCGCAGCTTTTTCCCGTATGTGGCACGTGTTGAGGACGATCAGATCGGCTGCTGCGATGTCAGATGTTTCGGCATAGCCGTCCTTCGCCAACGCCTCCACCATACGCGTGGAGTCATACGCGTTCATCTGGCAGCCATAGGTTTTGATATGAACGGTTTTGCTCAATGCTACTGTTCCGCCTCACGGAGTCTTTGCGGCGTTTCGGTTTTCAGCGGAACACCATGCGCTTTCCCCGAACGGCCCGTCAAGAGCTGTGAAAAGTCGAATCGCACACGCTCGAAAGCGACGTTGGCAAGTTTTTTGCGATCTCCCAGCTCGGCAATCGAGACCGGCTGCCCGAATCGGACGCGCACATCGAGCGGGCCACCCTTGAGCACCCCCCAGGCGTGGCTAAGCATGTCCATATCCCCATACCAGGCGATTGCCGGACGCTGCTGGCGGTTCATGGGCAGGCCGTGAATATGAGTGTAGACGACAGCGCAGGTCTGAATCAGATGCCCGTCGCCATTGCGCTCATTCGGCTCGATGGCGGCAAAGAGCGAGCTTTTGAAGGGCAGGACCTGATTGCCGTCGCTGCTAGTGCCCTCTGCGAACAGAACAATGC
>CAYVJO010000320.1:0-2025 GCA_964451735.1 uncultured Hyphomicrobiaceae bacterium
CCTTGTCATGCTGCACGGCGCTGACACGATAGCCGCCGTTATCGTCGAGCCCATGGCTGGTTCGACGGGCGTTCTCATTCCTCCCAAGGGCTATCTGGAACGGCTACGCGCCATTTGCGATAAGCATGGGCTTCTGTTGATCTTCGATGAAGTCATCACCGGTTTCGGGCGCTTGGGCGCAGCTTTTGCCTCGCACCATTTCGGCGTTACGCCCGACATGATGACCATCGCCAAGGGGTTGACGAACGCCGCTGTTCCCATGGGTGGCGTCATTGTCAAGCGGGAGATCCACGACGCGCTAATGACGGGGCCGGAGCACATGATCGAGCTGTTCCATGGCTATACGTATTCCGGCCACCCGGTTGCCTGCGCCGCCGGCCTCGCGGCTCTCGATATCTATGCGAAGGAAGATCTGTTCGCGCGCGCAAAATCCATGTCGCCAGCCTGGGAAGAGGCCGTTCATTCCCTCAAAGGGAGCCCCAACGTCATCGATATCCGCAATCTTGGTCTGGTTGCCGCGATCGAACTCGCGCCGCGTGCGGACGGTCCCGGCAAGCGCGCCTACGATGTCTTCGTCGAATGTTTCAACTCCGGCCTTCAATTACGCGTCACGGGCGACATCATCGCCTTGTCACCGCCTTTGATCATAGAACATCAGCATATCGATCTTGCCGTGGACCGGCTGGCAGCGGGGCTACGCAAAACGGCTTGAAACCGCCGGCGTTCAGGCACCAACGCCTACTTAAGCGCACTCAGTCCCAGCAAGCTGGACCGGATTGCGACCAATAAGGCCTGTTGCAGTCGCAAGCGCAACGATCGCCCACACATTCATAGTCATCGTGCTGACGCCATGGGTTACGGTAATCGGCGTGCTTGAGGTAACGCTCGACAGGAGGCACGCGCTTATTCTGCTGCGACCGCGGCCTCATGCGCGATATGGTTGTCTGGTTGCGCGACGCGCCATTTCTAGCGGCCATTTTTTTCGATGAGCGCAGACGGTCCTGTATTTTTTTTGCAGTTTGAGAATCGCCACGTCCAGCAGCGGTTCCCTGCGGAGTCTCGCTGGTTTCGCGCGGCCTGGCGCTCGTTGAGGGATCGGGCACGACGGGACGCTCAGTTACAGGCCGTGACGGCTCAATGCGAGGCGTTTCGACTGTCCTGCGATCTGGCGAGGTGACCCCGTTCGAGCGATCCGGGAATGCAAGAAACAGAACGATCACCAGCAGCCCAAGAATGATCAGCGCGGCCAGCACTCGTTCGATCAATTCGAGAACCATGATCCCTCTTCAGTCAAAAATGCGATTGCGATCGATCCATCGGCTCGGACACGGAAAGCCTGTCCGCTAGCTGCACCTTAAGTGGCCTATTATGGCGCATCCGCCTGCAACGTCTCGCATTTTATTAAAAAGAGATTAAGAAACCCGCCCACCCCTTGTGGAAGGGCGAGTATCTGGGAAAAGTCGATTATATAGCAGCATACGCCGAGATTTATTATCCGGCACGCATAGAGGTAATGCTTCGAGATTGAAGTATGCTCGCGACGAGCCTTGATCCATCGACGCTTAATTGTCCAGGCGCTTTGCCACCAAGTCGAGCTTGATCTTCACACGATCTCCGATGACCAGTCCCGAGACGGGACCGTCTGGGCCAAGACTGAAATCCCCCCTGTTGACGGCTGTTTCCGCCGAAACTGTCGCCTCACCCTGATCGATCTCAAGAGCGAAGGGCAGGGTGACGGGAACCGTTCTTCCTTTGATTGTAAGGCTTCCTTCCAGAACGAAGCTGTCATCGGCCTCGCCACGCTTGATCGCGTTGACTTTGAAACCGGACGTCGGATAAGTCTGCGCGTCAAACCAGTCCTGGCTCAGTAGTGCGCTATCGACTTGCGCCTGTCCGGTGCTGACAGAATTAATGTCGATTTCGGCAGCGATTTCGGTGATCTCCAGATGCTCGGGATCGAAACGGATTTCGGCGCGGAACTGCTTGAACTCGCCAACGACCGTCTGTCCACCCGCCTCAGCTTCG
>CAYVJO010000320.1:2035-4238 GCA_964451735.1 uncultured Hyphomicrobiaceae bacterium
GAATGTCAAACGGCTCAGTTCCTGATTCGTTGCCCATTCCTGTGCCTTGGCGGGCGCGACGCCAAAAGCGCTGGCGGCGAGTGGAAAAATAACGAGAAGGAGCGAGCGGGACGATTTCAGGAAACGCGGCATCATACGAAACATTACGCCATCCTTGAGAATGATACTGTGCCGCAGAGCTGCGGCGACATGCAGGAAAATAAGAGCTAGGAGCGCCCAGCCCAGTGCTGCGTGCACATTTTTTAAAAGTGCTTCAACCGTTTTTTTCTCTGCCACGGTCAAGTTTTCTATCGCGGGGATATGAGGCAACGTTATCCAGCCATAAATAACTGTCGGGAAGTTGAAGGGCGGCAGCGTCGCCGAAACCATGGCCCATCCGGACAATGGGATAACGACCAGCAATGCGTATAAAAGCAGATGCGCAGCAAAGGCGGCGCGTCTCTCGATAAGGGGCATTCCACTCGGGAAGGCCGGCGGTTTGACGGCAAGACGCCACAAGATCCGCAGCGCCATCAGGATCAGAACCGTAATACCCATGGATTTGTGCAATTGGTACAGCTCGAATTTGAGCTGGAGGTCTTCAACGACGGTCATGAACTGACCCAGCCCGAGCAGCGCAATAACAAAAGCGGCAATCAACCAATGCAGCAGCTTGGCCGTCGCGCCATAATCATCCCTGATCTGCGTCATGTGTCGCGCACCGGTTACCATTCGCCCGTATTGGGCATCGAGGCCCAGGGTTCTGCCGGCGCTAGCGCATCCCCCTTTTGCAGAAGCTCTATGGAGATGTTGTCTGGCGAGCGAATAAACGCCATGCGTCCATCGCGGGGAGGCCGGTTGATAGTGACGCCGGCTGCCATCAACCGGCCGCACAGGAGGTAGATATCGTCTACGAGATAGGCGAGATGTCCAAAATTGCGCCCGCTTGTATAGGTTTCGGGATCCCAATTATATGTCAACTCGACTTGCGCGGTTTCATCTCCCGGCGCGGCTAAAAAGATCAGAGTGTAGCGCCCCTTTTCATCAACTCTGCGCCGGAGCTCTATCAAACCAAGCTTGTTGCAATAAAAATCGATCGATTGATCAATGTCGCTTATACGCAACATTGTGTGCAAATATTTCATCATCACCTCTGACGGTCACATCCGCGTTGAACTATCCTCGCCAACCATCCGGTTTGCGCGATCACTGAGTTCGAAGACCATATCTTTTCCACAGGACCATAACCGGGGCGGGCGCGGCAGGGCAAGAGTGGCGGCAAATCAAAAAAGTGTCGGTCATCGCGCCAGGTCGATTGAGCGTGGATAACATTCTCCAACCACATTTCCGCCCAAACCTAACTGGATGATATCGTCTGGGGCCAAAACTCCATGAACCTCTTGGTTGAGGATGGTTTGTGACAACTCTGTGATTTGTAAAAAAAGAGTTTCATCGATGCACGCCAGGGTTGTATAAGGGGTTGGCCGATAGGTATTTCCGCGTGCGCTGCTCCTGGAAACGACCTTTTCGGATAATTGGAGAGATAAGAAAAAAGAAATGTAGATCAATGGCTTGTTTTTTTGTTTTGTTCATGGACAGACCTCGTCTCGGTGCCCTCTCGGGCCGACTTATCCAGAGCGTCAGAATTTTCGCTGGTAAGTTGCACGCCGAATGGTATGTTCCGTTAATGATTTGCAATAGCCCGGGCTTGGCGGAGTCCATGCTGGAGCAGGTTGGTACATCAGTGAAGTAAAAGCGGGGGATTACAAAATGGGGGACAAATTACCTCCAATTGTTTCTTCGTTCGGTCAAATATCCGAACAAGCCGGTGTCGACGTCATTGTCGTCGCTGGTCAGATAAAATGGTTTGATGCTTCAAAAGGCTACGGTTTTATCGTTCCCGATAACGGTATGCCGGACATTCTCCTGCATGTAACGGTTCTGCGCCGCGACGGCTACCAGACCGCATATGAAGGCGCGCGTGTCGTCTGCGAAGTGTCCAATCGCGACCGCGGTCTACAGGCTTTCCGCGTGTTGGGCATGGACGAAAGCACGGCCATACACCCGTCGCAATTGCCCCAGCGGACACACGTTACCGTGATCGCGGAAAGTGATTGGGAGCGAGCCATGGTCAAATGGTTCAACCGGATTAAAGGCTTCGGCTTTCTGACCCGGGGCGAGGGAACGGAAGATATTTTCGTTCACATGGAAACCTTGCGCCGCT
>CAYVJO010000321.1:0-4234 GCA_964451735.1 uncultured Hyphomicrobiaceae bacterium
TTCCGGGATGGTCTTCTCAAGCTTGAGGGCTTTGCCTGGTTTCCCGGTCGTGATGTCGATAGTGAACACATTGCCATCCGCTGCAACGCCGTAGAGCGTCTTATTCGACGGACGGATGTCGATTCCGTGCAGGCGCTTGACCCCTTCGACTTCCACTGTCTTGGACACTGCGCCCGTTTTCAGATCGATCAGGACGAGAGTGTTATCGCCGACAAGGCCGGCAGCCGTTTGAGCTGAGGCTGGTCCGGCATAAGCTATGGCCGACAGGCTAAATACAAAAGCAAATGATGAGAACTTCATCTTCCGACTCCACGTTGTATTTTTTCCGATTGTGGCCTCGGCCACGCATCCATTACCCGCTCCTGCGTGTTTCAGATGCGATGAAGGAAAAAATTTTATCACGGCGCTATATTTTCAGAACGCCCTCATGTATGAGCCTTGGCCAAATGACTGCACTCGCCGGCACGAGGACAAGCATGTTCGACTATACGGGTACGCTCGCTGCTTGCGCGGCCGGCGACCGGGCCGCGTTGAAACGGCTCTATGACCAGGAAGCCGGCCGTATGATCTCGGTCTCCCAGCGCATCGTCCGGCGGCGCGAACTTGCCGAGGAGGTCGTTCAGGACGCCTTCGTGCAGATCTGGCGCTTGGCTGCTCGCTATGATCCGGCCCTCGGGTCACCGCTCAGTTGGATTTATACGATCGTCCGGAACCGGTCGCTCAATGTCATCCGCGACGGCACTCGCGAAGATCTTGTCGATGCCAACACGCTCGGGGCGGCGCGGGACGAGGACGCCGACATTGGTGACGCTTTCGCGCGGCTTTCAGCAAACAGCGCCTTGCGCCGGTGCCTGGAGGCGCTTGAGGCGGAGAAACGCAAAAGCCTGCTATTGTCTTACGTGGCGGGGTATTCGCATGGCGAGATCGCCGCGATGCTTCGAGTTCCCGTTGGAACAGCCAAGAGCTGGGTGCGGCGCGGCCTGCTTGCCCTAAGGGATTGCATGTCATGATGACCGGGCGAGACGAACTGGACAAAGTTGCGGGAGAATATGCGCTCGGCCTCTTGAGCGCTGATGAAGCCCGCGCTTTCGAGGATGCCTTGACGAAGGACGAAGCGGCGCGCGAAGCTTTGCGTGCTATGCGCGAGCGGTTTTTCGAGTTGGACGCCGCTGCGCCAGTCCTTGATGCCTCTCCAGCGCTTTGGGAGCGCATCGAAAGCCGGCTGGACGAGAAAGCGCACGCCGCCGAGGCGGGCAAAGTCACACCGTTCCGAGCGCGCGAGTCTCACAGATTGGGGTTTTGGCAGGGGTTCGCTTCAGCCGCCGCCGCTGCTGTCTTGCTGGCATTGATCGGTTTGCAGACGATGGGCCTATGGTTTTCCCCAACAGCGCCGACATTCGTCGTTGTTCTGCTCGATGCTCGATCCGAGCCAGGCGCGATCGTCGAAGCTTATGGCGACCGGCGCGTCAGGGTCGTGCCGCTAGAGGCGTTCGATATTCCCCAAGGCCGTGTATTGCAGGTCTGGACGCTGCCGAGCCCCGAAACCGGACCTGTTTCGCTTGGCCTCCTCGATGGGACCAGCGCAACGAATTTTGAAATCAAAACGTTGCCGCCCACGCAGCCGAACCAGCTTTACGAAATCACGATCGAGCAGACGGGCGGCTCTCCTACGGGCAAGCCGACAGGGCCGATCGTGGCGAAAGGCTTCGCCAAGGCGCCGCAAATATAAAGGGCGACGTTTACGCATGACCATAAGAGGGGTGGGTCGAAGATTGGCCGATCCATACGCCCTCCGTCTTCACGAAAGCGTGATCGAGGCAACTCTTTCCGTGGTCGTCACGTATTTGCGTATGTCGATTTTTTTCCACATAAGGAGACTTTGATATGCGTATTGCGACCTTTGCCGTTTGCGCCATGCTCGGCGTCGCTGGCGTAACATCCGCCAAGGCTGCCAATATCGTTGAAACGGCGCAGCAGGCCGGTTCATTCGGAACACTCCTGGCCGCTGCTCAGGCGGCAGGGCTGGCCCAAACCTTAGCCGAAGCCGGCCCGCTTACCGTATTCGCGCCGACCGATGAGGCGTTCGACGCTTTGCCGGCAGGTACGGTCGACTCGCTTCTCAAGCCGGAGAACAAAGCCAAGCTCGTAGCAATACTCAGCTACCATGTTCTACCGCGCAAGCTGACCTCCAACCAGCTTCCGCACAAGCGCATTCACGTCAGGACCGTCAAGAAAGGCGGCGACCGCGTTCTGGCCGTGAAGAGATCCGCCTCGGGCGTCAGCGTGGATAACGCGCGTGTGATCAAGGCTGATATTATCGCCGATAATGGCGTCATTCACGTCATCGACACGGTTCTTATCCCGTCCGACTAAGCGGATCTGGGCAGAACGCTTGTCATGCGAATATGTAGCCCCGGCCCCGAGCCGGGGCCTACTCAAGCAGCAATTGCTGCATCCACGGCTTCGCCGAGCCGCTCGACGATCTCCTCGATAACAGCCTGGTCACTAATAAACGGAGGAGCCAGAAGCACATGATCGCCGCGCGCGCCGTCGATGGTGCCGCTCATTGGATAGATCATCAGCCCACGCGCCATCGCCTCCGCCTTGATTTTACTGGACAGTCTCCTGGCCGGATCGAATGGAGCTTTCGACGCACGGTCGGCAACCAGTTCGATGGCTTGGAACAGCCCCCGGCCGCGAATGTCTCCGACATGATGGTGATTGCCGAAACGCTCCTGCAATCGCTCTGCGAGCAAGGCTCCAAGCATCGTGACATTGCCGAGGAGATTATCCCGCCGGATCACACGTTGCACTTCGAGCGCGGCGGCACAGGCGATGGGGTGACCGATATAGGTGTGCCCGTGCTGGAAGAGCTTCGAGCCGCTGAGGAAAGCGTCCATCACCTTTTGCGAAACGAGCGCCGCGCCGATAGCGACAAAGCCGCCTCCAAGCCCCTTGGCGATGGCCATGATGTCCGGCGAAACACCTTCCTGCTGGCAGGCGTGCAGTGTGCCCGTCCGCCCCATGCCGCACATGACCTCGTCGAGTATCAGAAGTATGCCGTGGCGGTCGCAGATTTCCCGGATGCGGCGGAAATAGCCAGGTACAGGCGTGAGCGCGCCAGCTGTTGCGCCGACCACGGTTTCGGCGACGAAGGCGATGACGGTCTCCGCGCCGAGTTCGGCAATTTTCGCCTCCAGCTCCTCGGCGAGCCGGGCGCCATAGGCTTGGGGCGTTTCGCCGGGGTCACGGTCACGATACTCGTAACAGGGCGAGACATGGTGCGCTTCGATCAGCAGAGGCGCGAACTGCCTTCGCCGCCATTCATTGCCCCCGACCGCGAGGGCACCAAGCGTGTTACCATGATAGCTCTGCCGCCGAGCGATGAAATGACGTCTGTGCGGCTGACCCAGTTCGACGAAATATTGCCGCGCCATCTTGAACGCCGCCTCCATCGCTTCCGAGCCCCCGCTGACGAAATAGACATGGCTAATGCCGGGGGGGGCGTGCTCGACGAGATCGTCGGCGAGCAACTCGGACGCTTCGGTCGTAAAGAAAGCCGTGTGTGCGTAGGCGACTTTCTCCATCTGCGATTTCATGGCGGCGAGCACGTCAGGATGATTATGGCCGAGGCAGGAAACCGCGGCTCCTCCAGACCCGTCGATATAGGTTTTTCCGTTTTTATCGGTGAGTGTAACGCCCCTGGCCGAAACCGCGATTGGGAGATTGCTGACGAGCTGGCGATGAAAAACGCGTGTCATGATAAGCCTTTGTCCAGGAAAGGTCCTTCAAACGGGTGCCATAAAAGGGTAAACGCTTCGAATAGCGGTTGCAATGCAGAGGCGGCGGCGCGAACATGGAGCATGGGGACGATTGAATTATGAATAACGTAACCAAAGCCACAGACGGCCATAAGGTCATCCTTGCGATTGCGCCGAATGGCAGCCGCCGGGGCAAATCGGATCATGCCGCCATCCCCCTCGCGAAAGAGGAAATTCTCCGTGAAGCCTTAGCTTGGCGTGAGTCGGGCGTGAGTGTTTTACATCTGCACGTGCGCGATCGCGAGGGCCGCCATAGCCTTGATGCGGCTCTTTACGCCGATCTGTTCGAGGGCCTGCGCGCGGTCATTGGCCATGACATGGTTTTGCAAATGACCACGGAGGCCGGCGGCGTTTTTGACCGCAACGCGCAGATGGCGGCGGTTCGCGAGGTCAGGCCGGAAGCGGTATCGCTG
>CAYVJO010000322.1:0-3715 GCA_964451735.1 uncultured Hyphomicrobiaceae bacterium
CCTCTACACGCCAGGACTGCTCCCGCACATCAAAATGCCGATGCTTGTCATAGCCGGGGAACTGGACGCAAATTCGAACGAACTGGTACCGGCCATTCGCGGGATACCGGATGCAAAAAACGTAACTTTGCAAACCATCCCCGGCGCCGATCAGTATTTCAGGGATCTGGCGGCTGAAGATCTGGCCGACAAGATCAAGGATTTCGTCTCCCGAAAATAGTGATTCACCAACGCTCGCAAGTCTGCCAATCAAGATTTTCATGTGCTGGCGTCGGGTAGCGTCTGCGCTCAGAGCTTTACGTAAGTTCCGGGCGCGTCTTCCATTGGCTCGCTCATTCCCTGCCCAGGAGTCCGCGGCAGAGTCTGATCTCCCGAGTAGGTGGCGAGCCAATGCGCGTAGTCTGGCCACCACGATCCATTGATTTCCTTTGCTTGCACAAGCCAGTCCTCCAGAGATGAGGCCGCCCTGATATCGGCTCCATCCGGCGTCCAGAACATGTATTTGCCGGCGGCGGGGGGGTTAATGACGCCGGCAATATGCCCTGATCCTGCCAGAACGTAACGGACCGTGCCGCCGAACAGCTTCGCGCCAGTGAAGACCGATTTCGCCGGCGCTATGTGATCCTCGCGCGTCGCCAGCTCATAGATCGGCAACCTAACCTTACCTAGATCGAGCTTGACGCCACCGATGGTCATCTCCCCTTTGGCCAGTTTGTTGTTTTGGTAGAACTCGCGCAGGTAAAAGCTGTGATTGGCTGGCGGCATCCGCGTGCTGTCGGAATTCCAGTAGAGCAGGTCGAACGGAAAGGGCTGCTTACCCAAAAGGTAATTATTCACCACATAGGGCCAGATAAGGTCTTTCGGGCGCAGCATGTTGAAAACCGCCGCCATGTGCGAGCCGTCGAGATAGCCCTGTTCAGCCATCATCTCCTCCAGCGCCTTGATCTGAGTGTCGTCAATGAACACCATCAGATCGCCCGGATCGGAAAAATCCACCTGCGCCGCCAGGAAGGACGCCGACTGGATGCGGTTGTCGCCGACCGCCGCCATATAAGCGAGCGTGGTGCCGAGCAGAGTGCCGCCGACGCAATAGCCCATGACATTCGCCCGCTCCTCGCCGGTTACACGCAACACCTCGGACAAGGACTGCAAAATTCCTTCATGCATGTAGTTTTCGAAGGTTTTGCCCGCTAGCCGCTTGTCGGGATTGACCCAGGAGACGATGAAAACGGTAAAGCCTTGTTCGACGAGCCATCGAATGAAGGATTTCTGAGGCACGAGATCGAGTATGTAATATTTATTGATCCAGGGCGGAATGATCAGCAATGGGACTGAATAGACGGTTTCGGTTGTTGGTTGATATTGAATGAGCTCCACGATCTCATTGCGGTAGACCACTTTGCCAGGAGTCACCGCAAGGTTCCTCCCGACTGCGAATGCGCTCAGGTCGGTCTGTTTGATCTTCAAAAGCTCGCCAGACTCCTCCAGGTCCTTGAGAAGTTGCGTCATTCCCTTTACGAGGTTCTCTGCATTCGACGACATTGTAGCCCGCAGCACCTCCGGGTTGGTGAAGGGGAAGTTGGACGGCGAAAGGGCGCTTGTGAGCTGGGTCAGATAGAAATGAGCGCGCCGCCGGTTTTGCTCTTGAACGCCCTCTGCGGTTTGCACAAGATCTTCGGCCCAATTCACGCCCAGAAGGTAGGCTTGCTTACAGAAATCGAAGAATGGGTTCTCGGTCCATTCCGGGTCGCGGAAACGGTTGTCTCCAGTAGCCGGTTTGACAAGTGGCTCCACGGTCTCGCCCAGGAAACGGCGGTTCGTGCGACCCCACAATTCGACAAAGTTCTCCGCAAGCTTGGTTTGTTTGACTGCGAATTTTTCAGGCTCCGCCACCCAAGCAGACAGGATCGACGCGATCACGGCGCCAGCCTCGCTCATTTCGTTCGCGATGGTCTGCGGGCCGTCGGTGCGTTTATCGCTCAGCCATCGCGAGATGGCGAGACTTCCCACATTCATCAGAGTCATCATATTCTGAGCGAGCTGCTCTGGGTTCCGGACGGCATAAGGTAGGTCCGGCAACACCTTTGCGTCTTTATTCGCATGATCTTCAGCCATATTTTCTCCCCTGACGCGAACCACGCTTGTTTTTGGCCGGCAAGACAGCTCCTCTGTCCTGGCCTGCCCGGTCTCGCCGCTGATCGTTTCGAGTGTCTTCTATGGATTGTCCATGCAATATCAAGCAAGATCAATGCAATCAGATGTCGTCAGCCTTAATTATGCAACGCGATGATTGATGGCTTTTCGTTCGCGGGCGAAAATGCTATGCAAAGTCAAATTTCAAACGAATCATTGCGCATTAGTTGGGGGGATCGTCCTGAAGTGTCCAGGAACGCCGGGAAAAAAGATCATGCGACGCGGTTATAAAGTTTTATGCTTGAGCTTATGCGTGATTAGCACGACGCTCCTATCCGGATGCGCTGAAACGATTTATCCGCGCCTGCCCAATCTTGGCGGAATTGGCGGTAACCTGCTCACGCCAACGGAGCAGGAGAAAGCTATTAAAGACCTCTCGACAGAGCAAAAAACTCACGGCAACGAAGCCGCCGAGGAGATCGAAGGGCGTTGACTACGCCGTGGCGGTCGGGCTCTGGCTGGCTGACCTTCCTGTTGAGACCCTTTCGCCAGCGCTCTGCTTGTGGCAAAATCCTCTGGAGGGCGTGTCTTATAGAACAACCGCCTTGGGGAGTAAGACCGTGCCGGACAAAAGCTTGGATTTTCATCGTATCAAGCGTTTACCCCCTTACGTCTTCGAACAGGTCAACCGGCTCAAGGCACAAGCCCGCGCGCGCGGTGACGATATCATCGACTTCGGCATGGGCAATCCGGACCTGCCGACGCCACAGCACATCGTCGATAAGCTGACTGAGACGATTGCCAGGCCACGCACAAATCGTTACTCGGCCTCCAAGGGCATTCCCGGTCTGCGCCGCGCTCAAGCCGCTTATTATGAGCGCCGGTTTGGCGTGAAGCTTAACCCCGACACGCAGATCGTCGCAACGCTCGGTTCGAAGGAAGGCTTCGCCAATATGGCGCAAGCGATCACCGCGCCTGGCGATGTGATTCTCTCTCCAAATCCCACCTACCCGATCCACGAATTTGGTTTCATCATTTCAGGTGGCGTGATACGCAGCGTTCCCGCTACGGCCGACGACGAATTTCTTGCCGCACTCGACCGGGCCATGCGACATTCGATACCAAAGCCGCTTGCGCTCGTGATCAGCTATCCCTCCAATCCGACCGCACTCGTTGCCGACCTTGACTTTTACAAGGAGGTCGTCAATTTCGCCCTAAAACACGACTTGATCATCCTTTCCGATCTTGCTTATGCGGAAATCTATTTCGATGTGCCCCCGCCCCCATCGATCCTTCAGGTAAAGGGCGCGGTGGATGTCGCGGTCGAATTCACATCGCTATCCAAGACTTATTCCATGCCTGGTTGGCGTATGGGCTTCGCCGTCGGGAATGAACGGTTGATCGCGGCGCTCGCACGCGTCAAATCCTATCTCGATTATGGCGCTTACACGCCGATCCAGGTGGCTGCCGCGGCGGCTCTCAACGGGCCGCAAAATTGCGTGGACGAAGCCCGTCAGATCTACAAGAACCGCCGCGACTGTCTTGTCGAATCCATGAGCCGGGCAGGGTGGGAGATACCGCC
>CAYVJO010000322.1:3725-4233 GCA_964451735.1 uncultured Hyphomicrobiaceae bacterium
CTCCAGCGACGATGTTCGCATGGGCCCCTTTGCCCGCGCCGATGCGTGATCTCGGTTCTCTCGAATTCTCCAAGCTGATGCTGGAGAAGGCTGGCGTCGCAGTGTCGCCAGGGGTTGGCTTCGGTGAATATGGTGAGGGCTATGTCCGTCTCGCTCTTGTGGAGAACGAGCAGCGCATTCGTCAGGCGGCGCGCAATGTAAAAAAATTCCTGTCTGAAGCCGCTACAACCATGCATAACGTCATATCGCTGGCGTCGGGGCAGGGCCGTTAGTTGCGAGTGCCCAAAGCCCTTCGTGCAGTGCATGAGGCGGGTGCAGTTTCGCCGCTGCATTGGCTTGTCATTCGTTAAGGAGCTGGATGAAACCGCTCAATGTCGGATTGGCTGGACTAGGCACTGTGGGGTGCGGGGTGCTGGCTTTGCTGGCGCGGAATGGCTCGCGGCTTGCCGAGCGTTGCGGCCGCCGGATTACGGTCACGGGCGTATCCGCGCGTAATCGAGACAAAGAC
>CAYVJO010000323.1:0-4229 GCA_964451735.1 uncultured Hyphomicrobiaceae bacterium
GAAGACCCAGTCCGCGTTGCTGCAGGCGATGCAGGAACATCACGTCACCGTGGCTGGTCATCGTTATGACGTGCCATCGCCATTCCATGTCCTGGCCACGCAAAATCCTCTTGAGCAGGAAGGGACTTATCCGCTGCCAGAAGCGCAGCTCGACAGGTTCCTGCTCCAGATCGACGTCGATTATCCTGACATGAGCGCTGAGCGCAGAATGCTGTTCGCCACAACCGGAACCGAAGACCGCCGCGCGCAACCCGTGCTGTCCCCGCAGGAGCTGATCACCGCTCAGCGGCTCGTGCGCCAAATACCTGTTGGCGATCAGGTCGTGGACGCAATCTTGAAATTGGTTCGATCGGCGCGTCCTGGCACAGCCGAAGCCGGCAATGAGGTCAATAATTATGTAGCTTGGGGGCCTGGCCCGCGCGCAAGCCAGTCGCTAATGCTGGCGGTTCGGGCGCGCGCGCTCATGGACGGACGTCTCGCGCCCTCAATCGACGATGTGGTGGGGCTAGCCGAACCCGTCCTGAAGCATCGCATGGCACTATCTTTCGCCGCCCGCGCCGACGGCGTTTCGATTTCCACCGTCGTTGCAAACTTGACCAAAACGCTGGGGTAATTGACACTGATGGGATGCAAAAGTTGAAGGGGCAGACTGCAGTTGAGTCAACCCATGATCTGGAGCTTTCGGCGCATGCTCTGGCGAAGAGGCTCCCGGCTCTCCTCATTGAAGCAAGCCGGGTCGCTCAAACGGTCGCTCACGGCATCCATGGCCGCCGCCGTGCTGGTCCAGGTGAAACATTCTGGCAATTCCGCCATTATGCATCTGGCGACAGCGTGCCTACGATCGATTGGCGCCGCTCGGCAAGCTCGGATCATCTTTATGTGCGCGAGCGGGAGTGGGAAGCGGCGCATACACTTTGGCTATGGCCGGACCTTTCCCCTTCGATGCGCTTCCGTTCCCATCTAGCGCAAGATCTCAAACGTGACCGCGCGCTGGTTCTAGCCTTTGCGATCGGCGAACTTGCGCTTGGGGGTGGCGAACGGATCGCTCTGCTCGACGGGGTCCCGCCATCGGCGGGACGCAAGACGGTTCAGAAAATAGCTGTCGCACTTGTCCAGCAGGAAAAAGACGGTGTCGAATTCTCAAGTCTTCCGCCGCGTTTGCCTCTCAGCCGCTTCTCAGAATGCTTGTTTTTCAGCGATTTTCTTGACCCGCCGGAGGAATTGGCGGAAGTGTGCGCATATATCGCGGGACAAGGCGTGCGTGGGCATCTGGTGCAAATCCTCGATCCGGCCGAAGAGACCCTGCCCTATCAAGGGCGCATCGAATTTTCGGGTGTGGAAAGCGGCGAGCGCGTGCTCGCGGGCCGCGCGGAAGATCTGCGCAAAGCTTACACTGCGCGAATAGAGCTTCACAAGCAAGCCATCGCCGATATCGCGAGGCGACTTGAGTGGTCTTATCTGCTCCATCACACAAACCGGCCGGCGGGGGAAGCCCTTCTCGCCCTGCACACATATCTTTCGGGCGGCGCATCCAGCTATCGGGCGAAGACGGCGTCCCCAACCGGCGCTAGGGAAAACAAGCGATCCGCGGAGGCCGCCATATGAGTTTCGGCGCGCTCGGATTTCTGCAACCTTGGATCTTGACTGCGCTGATCGCCCTCCCCGTTATCTGGTGGCTCTTACGTTTCACGCCTCCGCGTCCGGCGCAGGTGGCTTTTCCACCTATACGGCTGCTCCTCGGGCTTCGGTCGGAAGATGAAACACCATCGAAAAGCCCGTGGTGGCTGACGGCACTCAGAATGCTGATTGCAGCGCTGATTATAGCAGCGCTGGCGTCGCCCGTTCTTAACCCCGAGAAAACTTCGCCCGGCAACGCGGATAAGCTCCTGATCGTAGTAGATAATGGCTGGACATCGGCAAGCCGGTGGGAACGGCGTCAGGAAATGCTCTCGACACTTCTGCAAAATGCTGATCGAAGCGGCCAGACCGTCAGGATTATCGCAACCGCCAATCCAGGACTTGCGCTTGCCGAGGTCGAGCCGCTATCCCCTGCAAAGGCACAAGAAAGGACATCGAGCCTTTACCCTATGCCCTACCCCGGCGACCGCGCCGCGGCGGCGGCGGTAATACGCAGAGCGCTGCCTGAGAACGCTGGCTATCAGTCCGTCTGGCTGAGCGATGGCATTGATGATGGCGATGCAGCGGCGCTGGCAGCTGAGTTGCGGCGCGTGTCCGCGAATGGACTGTTCTCGATAGTCACAGACGAGCCGGGAAGCGAAGTTTTGGGGCTTGTCGGTCAATCCAGCGTGCAGACTGGTCTGGGCGTGCGCGTGCTATCGCCCGGAGGCGCCCCGCGCGCAGGCCGCGTCGTGGCGCTGAGCGGACGCGGGGCGCGTCTTGCCGAAGCCGATTTTTCGATCGCCGCAGAAGAGCGCTCAATCGATGTGGCGATCGATCTACCCCTGGAACTTCGCAATCAGGTTGCGCGCCTTGAAATCGAGCGTGAGGCGGCGGCCGGAGCAGTTTACCTGCTCGATGCCCGCTCCCTATGGCATCGTTTCGGCGTCATTTCCGGCGAGGCCCGTGAAGCCTCGCAACCGCTTCTGTCGCCGACCCATTATCTGGAGCGCGCGCTCGCCCCACACGGCGAGGTCATGGTGACATCGACCGGCAATATCGAAGACGCCAGCACCTCGCTGCTTGAACGTAAGCCATCCGTACTGATCCTGGCCAATATCGGCCAGTTGATCGGCGAGACAGAGACGCGCTTGACGGAATGGGTCGAAAAAGGCGGGATGCTGTTGCGTTTTGCCGGGCCGCGCCTGGAAAAAGGCGGTGACGCGCTTTTGCCAGCTCCGTTGCGCGAAGGTGGGCGAACGCTAGGCGGCGCGTTGTCCTGGCGGGAGCCGCAGAAATTGGCGTTCTTTGAGGAGACCAGTCCCTATTATGGCTTGGCCATACCGGACGACGTGCTCGTCAACAGGCAGGTGCTTGCCGATCCCGTGGCTGAACAGCGGCCCGGCGCGCAAGTATGGGCGAGACTTCAGGACGGCACTCCGCTAGTCACCGCCTCGAAATTGGGCGAAGGGTGGCTTGTGCTTTTTCACATCACGGCAAATTCCGATTGGTCGAACCTGCCGATTTCCGGTCTGTTCGTAGAAATGCTGCGGCGGACTGCCGAGCTGTCGAACGTCAGCGGCGCGCAAACCTCCTCTGGCGATAGCGCTGGCAGCGCGTCCACAGACAATATCGTGAACAGCTCGGCGCGCACCATTTTCCTCACGCCTTGGCAAACGCTCGACGGCTTCGGCCGCCTGGCCCCCCCACCCGTAACCGCCAATGCCCTTCCCGCCAACAATACCGATGACATTCGCCCAGGTCCCCGCCATCCGCCTGGATTTTACGGACAGCCCGGCCGCACCAGAGCGCTCAACGCTCTGCGGCCGGATAGCGAGTTCCGACCGCTCAACCTCGCAGACCTTGGCGCGGAACGCTTGAGCTATCAGGCGCGCAAGCCGTTTCCGCTCATGCCATGGCTTCTGCTCGCAGCTTTTGGATTTTTCGCCGTGGATGCATTGATCACACTCATTATGATGTCTGGAGGATTGCTCCGTCGTCGCGCAGCTCACGCCGCTCGCGCAGCTGCCTCGCTTGCAGCCGCCTTTTTTCTTGCTGGCGCTCTGAACGGTGCGCCCTCGCCCGTCCTTGCACAGGAAACGTTATCGGCGGATGATTTTGCCATCAAGGCCTCGCTTCTGACCCGGCTCGCTTATGTCATTACCGGAGACCCCGCGACTGATGAGATCAGCCAGAAGGGGCTATCGGGACTGTCTCGCGTTCTGGCGTTGCGCACTGCAATCGAGCCTGGTGAGCCCATGGGCGTGAATATAAACAGCGATGAACTGGTGTTTTTCCCACTGCTATATTGGCCGGTCCAGCCCGACGCCGAACCATTGCCGAGCGCGACGCTCGCAAAGGTGGACGCCTACATGAAGCAGGGCGGTATGATCGTGTTCGATACAAAGGATTACCAGATGCCGACGGGGTTTGGAGCGGGCATTGCAGGACAGTCGCCCGCTCTGGTGACCCTTATCGGCAGGCTCGATACGCCTCGCCTCGAACCCGTGCCCGAAGGTCATGTGCTGACGAAGTCGTTTTACTTGATGAACGGGTTTCCAGGGCGCTGGGACGGCGGAACGCTCTGGGTGGAAGCGCGCGCGCTAGGCGAT
>CAYVJO010000324.1:0-4207 GCA_964451735.1 uncultured Hyphomicrobiaceae bacterium
AAAAAGCATCATGGCGATGGTCGCGGTGATGAAAACCAAAATTGCGTGCAGCCAATCAACGTTGATAAGCAACAGATCAGTATTGTAGATGAACAGGAATGGCAAGGCCGCGGTACGCATCGAATAGAAGAATGCGACGACACCGGTCTTGATCGGATCGCCTCCAGACACTGCGGCGGCGGCGAAACTGGCGAGCCCCACAGGCGGTGTCATATCCGCCATAATGCCAAAATAGAATACGAAGAGATGAACCGCGATCAGGGGCACGATCAAGCCGTTCTGCTGGCCAAGCGTGACGATCACCGGGGCCAGCAATGCGGAGACGACGATATAATTCGCAGTCGTAGGCAGGCCCATACCGAGAATGAGCGACAATACCGCGGTCAGGGCGAGCATGGCGAGAATGTAACCGCCAGATAGCTGCTCCACCACTTCAGCGAGGGCCGATCCGACGCCCGTCTGGCTAACTGCGCCGACGATGATGCCGGCTGTCGCGGTGGCGATGGCGATGCCGATCATGTTGCGCGCACCGGACACAAGCCCTTCGAACAGCTCACGGAAACCGCGAGCGAATTGTCCGCCATACTCGCCCGCACCGCGGAAAAGCGCAAAGAGCGGGCGCTGCGTGATGAGAATGAAGATCAGGAATAAGGTCGCCCAGAAAGCCGAGAGACCCGGCGAGAGGCGATCCACCATCAATGCCCATACGAGCACAACGACGGGCAAGAGAAAATGGAGGCCGGACCGGATCGTTGGTCCCGGTAGGGGCAGGGAGACAACGGGTTTGTCCGGATCGTCCAACTTCAAGTCGGGAACGCCTGCAGCGTAAGCCACAAGTGCTACGTAGACCGCCATCAGGCCCGCCGTAATGACCCAGCTTGCCGCCGGGCCTAGGACAGGCTTCAACCAGCCCAACCCGTAATATACACCGAACGATATGGCGCAAAGCGCAATGACTCCGACGAGAAAGCCCATTACCCGCTGCACCCAGGGCTTGGGTTCAACGGCACGCGGCAATCCTTGCATTCCCGCTTTCAGCGCTTCGAGATGAACGATATAGATGAGGGCGATATATGCGATCACCGCTGGCAAAAAGGCGTGTTTGATGACTTCGAAATAGGGAATACCGACATACTCGACCATGAGGAAGGCGGCGGCGCCCATCACCGGGGGCATGATCTGGCCGTTCACGGAGGCTGCGACTTCAACCGCACCAGCCTTTTCAGGCGTAAAGCCGACGCGCTTCATGAGCGGGATCGTAAACGTGCCTGTTGTGACCACGTTCGCGATCGAGGAGCCCGAGATCAACCCCGTCAATCCGGATGACACTACCGCCGCCTTGGCAGGGCCGCCGCGCAGGTGGCCCATGAGCGAGAAGGCGACCTGAATGAAGTAGTTCCCAGCGCCCGCCTTGTCGAGCAGTGCGCCGAAGAGAACGAACAGGAAGACAAAGCTGGTCGATACGCCGAGAGCGATGCCGAACACGCCTTCGGTCGTAATCCAGTGATGGTTGACGACTTCGGAGAGATTGTTGCCCTTGTGCGCGATAAGGCTCGGCATGTGAGGGCCGAGAAATGTATAGATCAAAAAGACAAGCGCGACGATCATCAAGGGGGGGCCAAGCGAGCGGCGGGTGGCTTCAAGAAGCAGGATCAAACCTGCCATGGAGACGATGAAGTCCCAATAGATCGGTGCGCCGATGCGCCCGGAAATTTCACGGATGAAGACGAAGACGTAGATCGCGCAGACAGCTGCGGCGATGGCCAGCGCCCATTCATGCAACGGAATTTTATGTTTGGGGGACCCGAGGAGGATTGCAACGACAATGAGTGCGGCGATGCCGGCGATTGTCCAATCCGGTACGGCGTCTCTTGAGCCGTAAATGAAAAGCCCGGCGAGTATGATCGGAACGGCGACCCCGAACGCGGTCTGTATCGGCGTTCTGGTGGCTGGAAAGGCAAGAAAGGCGAGGAACAGCGCGAAGGCTAGATGGATCGAGCGCGCCTCTGTGTCGTTGAATACTCCAAAGCCAACCATGAAGGGCAGGGGAGAGGCAAACCAGAGCTGGAAGAGCGACCAGGCAAGTGCAACGAAAACGATGATACGGCCAGCCAACGCGCCTGGCGTCCGCGCGCCGGTGTCGCTGGATGCAATAAGCTCGTCAAGCGCGTCTTGGCTGAGACCGCCATGTCCGGACGCCTCCATTTCCACGCCGGCTGCTTGCTGTTGATCTTTTTTGACCATGCGTTCGCCCCTGAAAAACGAGTATGAAATAGCAAAATCCATGCCTGTCAGCGGCTCTGCTTAACCCTGGATGGACAGCCCCGTCCATTTCGCTCAAAAAAGGCTGGTCCCTGAAGGACCAGCCTCGAATGCGGCCTATAGCAAGCCTTTTTCCTTGAAGTATTTTTCCGCGCCAGCGTGTAGCGGAGCGGAAAGGCCATCTTTCACCATTTCTTCCAGCTTCAGATTTGAGAATGCGGGGTGCAATTCCTTGAAGCGGTCGAAATTGTCGAACACGGCTTTCACGACCTGGTAGACAATTTCCTCATCGACATCGGAGGAGCTGATGAAGGTAGCGCGTACGCCGAACGTGGCTACATCGCTATCGGTGCCTTTATACATGCCGCCCGGAATCGTGGCGGTCGCGTAATAAGGGTTGTCTCCCACGAGCTTATCGATTTCAGGTCCTGTAACCGGAATGATGATGGCTTCGCAAGATGTCGTGGCTTCCTGGATCGAACCGTTCGGATGGCCAACCGTGTATATGATGGCGTCGACCTTATTGTCGCAGAGAGCGGCAGATTGTTCGGCGGGCTTCAATTCAGACGCAAGCGCGAAGTCCTCCAATTTCCAGCCCTTGGCTTCCATCAGAACTTCCATCGTGCCGCGCTGACCTGAACCGGGATTGCCGATATTGACCCGCTTGCCTTTCAGATCGTCGAAAGTTTTGATGCCCGAGTCGGTACGCGCCACAACGGTGAAAGGTTCGGGGTGAACGGAGAATACGGCGCGTACGTTTTCGAACTTCTGTCCCTCGAATTGAGAGCTGCCATTATAGGCGTGATACTGCCAGTCGGATTGGGCGACGCCCAAGGTCTGGTCGCCAGCCTTGATGGCGTTTATGTTGGCGATCGACCCGCCTGTCGAGGGAGCGGTGCATTTGATGTTGGTCTCGGCAGTCGTGCGGTTCACCAAAGCGCATATCGACTGACCGACGACGTAATACACACCGGTTTGTCCGCCCGTACCGATCGTGATGAATTTTTCCTCCGCCGAAGCAGAGGCCGTCACAGCCAGCGCAAGCGCGGCGGCCCCGGCAATCGCAGTTATTTTCATGATTTTCTTCCTCTTTGTGGAAATCCGTTTATTCCAGCGTCTTAACCTTACACCAGTCTTGTCTCGGGTTTGAACCCTTTTCATTCTCAGACTAGCCGAAAGACCAATTCGCTAAAGGTCTGTAATGCAAGCGTTTCGTCAGTGTTCCCCATTGGCGGCATTTTTTTGCCTCCGATGCCGCCTTCAAACGCAAAAATGGGGAGCACTTGCTAAAGAAGAGCCATTTCCGTTTCAAACTTCGGGAAATCTGGTGCTGCTCGCATATCGATTCTAAAGCGTGATCCGCAGTAGTGGACATCAGTTTTGCGAAAAGATTACGCCAGGACAGAAAGTCAGAGCCCCATTCTGAGCCAGTCAGAACAGATCAGGCTCAAACGAGTTGGTACACTTTACCGCTATGCGTTAACCCTCCTTCAGCATGGGGCGAGGACCATACAATTTTATCGATACAGGTTACACTTCGCTTACAGGCTGAAGCCTAAGCTCTCATTGAGTAACGTGAAGGATCGAACCAATGATCGATGGAGTCTCCACAAGCCAGCCGGTACCGGCCGCGCTCAGCCGGCGGACCGACGCCTCGTCAACCGATATCGCCAACATCGCCTCGCGCGGCGCGTTGCCGCTGGCAGCAGAAGTCGCAGGATCGCAAGCTCGATCGAGCGCATTTCAGCCCGGAGCCGTCGAGCAAAGCGTGGCAGCCGACAAAGCGCCTATATCCGATGATCGTCTTGAGCGGCCGCCATACGTCCTGCGTTTCGAGACGATCGTTCGAGCGCCCGAAAACAATGATGATAGCGCCTCATCGGAGGCTGGCTCGGCCCGCGAGCGGGCGGAGTCGCTGGAAAGCAGCCGTCTGGCTGCGAAAGAG
>CAYVJO010000325.1:0-4182 GCA_964451735.1 uncultured Hyphomicrobiaceae bacterium
TTTCGAGGCAGTCATGGGGCGCGCCTGCCGCCGTAATCGCCTGAAGCCCGAGAAAGCGGCCTATGCCATGATCGGCGTGAACCACGAGATCGCCGGGGCCGAGCGATGACGCCTCGGTCAGAACGTCGCTTCCCTTTCGCGCCTTGCGGCGGCGCACGAGACGGTCGCCGAGAATATCCTGCTCGGCGATGATCGCCAGATCCGGCGTCTCGAAGCCGCTTTCGAGCCCGAGAACGGCAAAGGCGGTCTTGTCGCGGCCGAGTTTTGGCACTTCGGCGTAAGACTCGACGGTCTCCAAGCTTTTAAGGCCATGCGAGCTCAGCATGGAGCTTAAGCGTTCGCGTGAGCCAGCTGACCAGCCCGCCACGATCACCCGTTTGCCAGCCGTTTGCAGGCGGCCAATTTGAGCGTTGACCGCGTCGAAGAGCGTATCGGCGTGCTCGGCGCGCTCCAGCGCGAAACTCCGCCCGATGCGCGCCCCGAAGTTAAAGGCGGCGATGCCGCTTTCTCCGCTCTCGCAATCGAAAGGTGAGAAAAGACGGATTTTCCGTTCGGCCGTGACCGCGTCCCATTCGGCGCTGTCAAAGAACATCAGTTTTGGCGGAACGGGCTTGTACGGCGGCGTTCCGAACGCGGCTTGTTCGAGCGCCATTTTGCGCGCGTCATAATGGTCCTCTATCTGTTCAAGCCGCTCCCTCAGCGCATCGCTGGTTAGATGGTCGAAGCTGACGAGCGCCTCAGACGCATAGTCGAACACTGTCTCAAGCTTGTCGTAGAAGAGGGGCAGCCAATGCTCCGCTCCCGGATAGGCGGCCCCGGAGGATACCGCTTCATAAAGCGGATCATCTCCCGAAACGCCGCCGAACAATTCCAGATAGCGCTGTCTGAAGCGGCTTTTCACATCCGGTCCGGCAGGAAGCTCGCTGGCAGGCATCAGGATGAGTTGCCGCTTGGCGCCCTGAGTGCGCTGAGAAGCCGGATCGAAGGCGCGGATCGTCTCCAGCGTATCGCCGAAAAAATCCAGACGCGCGGGACGAGTGGCAGCGGGGGGGAAAAGATCGAGAATTCCACCGCGCATCGCGTATTCGCCTGGCTCCATAACTGTTCCGGCACGGCGGTAGCCCCAACGCTCAAGCCTGCGCGCGATCGCCGTCATGTCCGCGGTCATGCCGGCCGTCAGCTTGATCAGCGCTTTTTTCATCTCCTCCCGCGGCGGCACGCGCTGAAACGCGGCGTTGATCGTAGTCAGGAGAATAACGGGACGCTTTGGCGATTTCAGCCGCGCGAGTTGAGCCAGCGTCGTTACGCGGCGGCTGGTCAGCTCAGCATGCGGCGATACGCGGTCGTAAGGCACGGTGTCCCATGCCGGGAAGCTCAAAATATCGACATTAGGCGCGAAAAAACGCAGATGCTCACGTAAAGCCGCCATACGCTGGTCGTCCCGCGTGATATGCATCACCCCAACAGGCGCGCTCATTTCCTTATGCGCCATCGTCGCCATGCGGGCGATAAGATAGGCGTCGAACCCTTCCGGAACCCCTGCGGCTAGGAGCGGCTTGTGCTGGGCCACAAGCGCTGCTATGGCGGCATTCCCATCAGAACCGCCACCATCGCTTGCCGCTGCATCCCTTTCTTTAATGTTTCCAAGCATCCTTTAGCTTTCAAGCCGATGATAGCGCCTAATACGTGCGATAATTGCGATAATGGCCGGCGGAGGCGGCTGGCCTTTGATCCAGAGATCGATCTGCGGGTCGGGCAAAGCAAGAAGCTCCTCGAACGCGCTGAACTCGGCCTCATTAAGCGCCGACGCCTCGGCCTCGGCAAAACGCCCCAAAATCAGGTCGAGTTCCTTGGTGCCGCGATGGTTGGCGCGATAAAGCGCGCGCTTAATTCGGTGCTTCATGACTGTCATGCCGATATAATGCGCCGATCCGAACTGTGGATGTCCATGCGGCATATGCCGCGGCTCTGGCCGGTCAATCTTTGGCTGTGATATAGCCTCTTACGGGACCGATGTCAGCCCGCGATCAAAGGTCTGCGAATGAATCGATAAGCCTGTGGAATCCAAACAGCACAACAACCCCGACGCTTTACCCGCAGAAAGACCGGGAACGCGCCCGGCTATCCTCAACCCCCTTTTTGCCGACGCCGAAGTTCTGGAAGGCGTGGGGCCGCGCTACAAAACCATACTGACCAAGCTGTTGCGTCAAGGCGCGGGAAGCGAGGCGCGCGTGATCGACCTCGTATGGCATCTCCCGAGCGGCCTGACCGACCGGCGCGCACAGCCAAAACTATCCGAAACCTCGCAGGGTCAGCTCGTAACACTGCTTGTGCGCGTCAAAAAGCATTACCCCTCACCGCCGCGTAATGTCCGGGCGCCCTATCGCGTTGTCTGCGAGGACGAAACGGGCGAGGTCGAACTGATCTTCTTCCATGTAGAGCGGGCCTATATCGAGCGGCAGCTGCCAGTGGGAGAAACGCGGATCGTCTCGGGCCGGATCGACCGCTACGGCGAAAAACTCCAAATGCCGCATCCCGATTATATTTTGCCGGAAGATCAGCGCGAACGCCTGCCGCGCATAGAGCCGCATTACCCTCTGTCGCAAGGTCTCACTCAGAAGCTGATGTTCAAGCTTTTCGGGCAGGTGCTGAACCGGTTGCCGGACATGCCGGAATGGCTGGATCGGCGGTTGATGGAGACTCGCGGCTGGCCATCCTTCGGCGCAGCGCTACGGGTTCTTCACCGTCCGGCAGACGACGGCGACATAGAGTCGAGCGGGCTGGCGCGCCAAAGGTTGGCGTTCGACGAACTGTTCGCGGGGCAACTGGCTTTGGCGCTGCTGCGGCGACGATTTCGCAGCCGGGGCGGACGCGCCATAGCCGGCGACGGGCGGATTGCGGCCAATATATTAAAGGCCCTGCCCTTCGATCTGACCCGGTCACAGATGGCAGCGCTCGCCGAGATCGAGGAGGATATGGCGGCGCCGCGCCGCATGCTGAGGCTACTTCAAGGCGATGTCGGCAGCGGCAAAACGGTGGTCGCGCTGATGGCGATGGCGCGCGCGGTCGAAGCGGGAGCGCAAGCAGCTATTATGGCGCCAACGGAAATCCTCGCCCGCCAGCATCTTGAGACGATCGCGCCACTCTGCGAAACGGCAGGCATGAACGCCGCTTTGCTGACGGGCCGTGAAAAAGGCAAAGCTCGCGCAAAAATCCTTGCGGAGCTTGCAAGCGGCGAAACGCAGATCGCAGTCGGTACGCACGCTCTTTTCCAGGAGGATGTGGCCTATGCCGATCTGGCGCTCGCCATCATCGACGAACAGCACCGTTTCGGTGTGCACCAGCGTTTCGCGCTTCAGGCCAAGGGCAAGCAAGGCGCCACGGACATCCTTGTCATGACCGCGACACCCATTCCGCGAACCTTGCAGATGACCCATTATGGCGACATGGACGTTTCCAGGCTGACAGAAAAGCCTGCCGGGCGTAAGCCGATCCTGACGCGCACCATCCCTCTCGAACGGATGGAGGAAGTGATTGGCGGGCTCGGCCGAGCTCTAAAGCGGGGCGCTCAGGTCTATTGGGTCTGCCCGCTGGTCGAGACATCCGCGAAAGTCGATCTCGCCGCCGCCGAAGAACGCGCCGCCCATCTGCGCCAGCATTTCGGCGATCGCGTTGGGCTCATCCATGGCCGCACCAAGGGGACGGAAAAAGACGCCGTCATGCGAGGCTTTGCGGAGGGCGCGATCAAGATCCTGGTCGCCACAACGGTGATCGAGGTCGGGGTTAACGTTCCCGCAGCGACGATAATGGTCATCGAACATGCCGAACGTTTCGGCCTGGCTCAGCTCCATCAATTGCGAGGGAGAGTTGGACGCGGCGCGGCGCAAAGCGCCTGCATACTACTTTACGTTACACCACTATCCGAGACGGCGCGTGCGCGCCTCGATATCATGCGACAGACCGAGGACGGGTTCCGGATCGCGGAGGAGGATTTGCGGCTGCGCGGGGGCGGGGAGATTCTCGGGACGCGGCAATCCGGCGATCCGGGGTTTCGCGTGGCCAGCCTGCCGGGGGATGAAGCGCTGTTGCAAGCGGCTCGGGACCAGACAAATTACCTGCTCGCTCGCGATCCGGATCTCAGCACAGATCAGGGCCGAGCAGCGCGGCTCTGCCTTTATCTGT
>CAYVJO010000326.1:0-4153 GCA_964451735.1 uncultured Hyphomicrobiaceae bacterium
CTTGCGACGGGCGGCGCTTTCGAGTGGAGCCGCCAATCGCTGCCGGGTGCCCCGCTAGAGCTTGCCGTCATCCTTGAAGGTTTGCGTCCAATCCTTGATCAGCGCATCAAGCGCTTCCTCGGCGGTACCCTTGTCGGCAACGACATAGTCGTGTACACGCTTCTGCATTGCCTGGAGAAGCTCGGCATAGGTCGGCTCCTGCCAGAAATCCTTCACCGAGCCCATCGCTTTCAGGAACTCCCCGGCGAATGGCGTCGATGTCGGAAAGTCCGGCGCTCCGGCGATGCTCTTATGGCAGGAAAACCCACCAAGCTGCCACCATTTGGCCTGGATGTCGGGCTGGGCGAACCATTTGATGTATTCGAGAGCTTCGGCCTGCTTGTCGGAATATGAGACGACCGAAATTCCCTGTCCGCCGAGCGTGGAGCCCTCGACCTTTTGCGGAGGGCTGGCGAAATAGCCGGTCACCTCGCCGCCGACACTGGGGTCCTTGGCGATGCCGGGGAAGAAGGCGAAAAAGTTCATTTGAAACGCGGTTTGCCCAGATTTATAGGCGTCAAGATTTTCCGTCATATATGCGTCGGAATGACCGGGAGGCGTGCAGCACTGATACAGCTCCTTGTAGAACTTCAGCGCTTCGGCCGCTTGCGGGGAGTTCACCGCGCCTTCCATATCGTATTTGCCAGGCGTCTTTTCATATTCAAAGCCCCAGGCGTACATGGCGTTGGTTGCACCCATGGTGATGCCTTCCGAGCCGCGCTCCGTGTAGATCGCTGCACCGTAAACCTTCTTGCCGTAGATCTCCCTGCCCTGGAAGAATTCAGCGATTTCCTTCAGTTCGGTCCAATTCTTCGGCACGTCGAGATCGCGGCCATGTTTCTGCTTGAACTCGGCCTGGATTTCAGGGCGGGAGAACCAATCCTTACGGTAGACCCAGCCGACTGCGTCGCCCATTGCAGGAAGGGCGTAATAATTCGGCGTGCCTTTCGGCCAGGTCGAATAGGCGTAGACGGTTGCAGGCAGGAAGTCGTCCATCGAGATACCTTCCTTCTCGAAGAACTCGTTCAACTTGACATAGTGGCCGTAAACCGCGCCGCCGCCGATCCATTGGCTATCACCGATCATCACGTCGCAAAGTTTGCCTCGCGAATTGAGTTCGTTGAGCATGCGGTCGGCGAAATTCGTCCAGGGGACGAACTCGAATTTCATCTTGATGCCGGTTTTGGCAGTGAAGTCTTTCGAGAGTTCGACAAGTGCGTTTGCCGGGTCCCAAGCGGCCCAGCAGAGCGTTATTTCCTTGTCCTGCGCGGAAACTGGTGCGACCCCGCTCATAGCTATCGCAGCAGCGGCGACAGCCGTCCTCCATGCCCTCATGGCATCCTCCTGGTTTTCCTCCGGCCGCCCGCCTTATGTTTTGGCTTATTGCCAACGGGTCGTTTTCAAACCGGCTTTTGGCAGGCGGCGCAGCCAATGCATCAAACCGGTTTAGTTTAACTAAACTCAACTTCTGATTTGAGTCAAGTTCGCATCGCAAAGTGCGGCCAGGGGCGGAAAAGATGCTCTGTAGAAGAACAATTACCGGCGCCGAAGGTCAGATGCCCAATGGCGCCGGGAGTATTCATTTTCATATATGAGCTTGGCGATTTCGGGTCGATACAACCCGAAATCATCCTTCATTCAAGCCGTATATTCCTGCGATTTAAACGACACGTGCTTGACCGCCTGAGGCGCGTCCGAAATTTTCCGGATATTCGCCCAAGTCTGTTTGTAGTTTGGTATGACGAGTTCGTTCACGCCATCGCCATTGATGACATTGCCCTGGACACCCGTCGGAAACCCGAAAAGCATAAATGTTTCGCCTTTTCTGGCGGTTGGCGTCGGGTATACCATGGCATTGAGCGTGGTCTTATAGTGGTCGCAGCCCCAAATGCGATGCACGCCGCCTTCACCTGAAATCAGCAGCGTATCGACATAGGCCGCCGGCCTGCCGACATGGGCATCGCCTGGGCGCGCATAGTCTTCCTGATGGCCGCCGAGGCGCACCACACCGCCCCCGATCGGCGCGCAAAAAGGACCCCAGCGAGCATCCTTCTGTTCGGCCCCAGCGGAGCCCATCCTTCCGTCCCGGCCCATGCATTCGATGAGCCGGCGCGCGGAGCGTCGGTCATCTGCGGCTCCGTGGGGTGCAGAACCTCTCACACGTAACCGTCAACGCTGCCGCTTCCCGCAAGCCCGAACGCGACCGCGCGGACAACATTACGGTGCCCATAAGTGAAAAAAAGCTTCCGGAAGTAGTTCTCCGGCCGAATGCCCCGCTCAGCAAGTAGCGCAGCCGTTACGAGATAACCAGAATTGCTATTTGGGTCGGAGAATGCGTCACGCCGGCGTTAAGATCGTCTAGCGAGGTGGCAGGGTTATCCTTCCTGGTGATCAGATAAGACTGATAGAGCGGATTGCCTCGCCAGATTGGCGCGGGGACGACTTCGAGCCGGTCGCGGAAGGCCACGTACGGATAGCCGCAGATCCAGGCCGCGTCGAGCTGGCCGGAGACAAGAACAGCGGTGATTTCCTGATAGGTCTTACGTAGAACCAATTGGACCGAACGCCCGATCGTTGTTTCAAGATAGGATTTCGACGTCGAAAGCAATTCGAGATCGTCGCTGAGGACGGCCGGCGTCAGACCGATAGCAATAGTGCGTAATGTTTGCCGCGCGCGGAGGAAGACGGGTGCAGCCAACCCGGCGAGACCGGCAGCGATGATCGCAAGCACCTGACGGCGGCGGATTGGCCGAAACTGGCGGTCTTGCGGAAAATGCGGGCGCATTGCGCACTCCTTGACAGGCGTATTCCTCTTATATCGTCTTTTGGCTGGTAGCATAACGCATTCGCGTTGTTCAACAAATCGAACCTGAGCGGGGATCAAAAATGAGCCGTGGGATTTTCCGTGAGCGTCCTTGGTAAGTCACCGACGATTCACTTACAAGGTGTCCGGCGATGGCGATTCCGGCTTTCTGTGTTGTGTAATAAAGGCCGTCAACACGAAGGTTTTCAGCCTGAGGATTATTTTTGCGCCGTTCGCTTTTCGTTTGATGTTCTTGAAACGTCTCCTGATCCGCCATGCGATTTCGCCTTTGCTTTTGGCCCAGGTCCGCGCATGTAATATTTTTCCGGCTTGTATTGATCCTTTTTGCTGCGAGTAATCAGTCGAACCAGAGCATTATCGTTCAAGAATGTACTAAGCTTATACATCATATAATTCCTAGCAATCGAAAGATCGTCATCAGCGATGCCCGTAGTATAGCGAGACGACATGTTGGGCCTCTGCGAAAAAGAGCCAGCGCGATGCAGCTACTCCAACCAAATGAATAATGAATGCCAGTATCATAATCGGCATCATGACCGGAGCGACGATCACAAGCGCCAAACATATAAGAGGGAATATGAATGCGCCATTAAGAGCGATTTTGTGAAGCCATTCCGCATGCTTCCTTCCAATAAGAAATATCATTTCTTTCATTAAATAGTTCGGCGAACTATGCGGTCCTTCCAAAAGCCGTGCGTGACCGAGCGTTGGGAGACCGATCGCGGTTTCGGGCGTAGATCCGTCCGCGCTGAGGCCGGTTCGCAGCGACTGTCTTCTCCATCGATAAGCGGCAAGCGCCGCCGCCAGCACGGATAAGCCGCTCGCTATAGCCGGTGAGCGCAGATCGTCGCCGACGAGCGAAACGGCAGCAGCGAAGGCGAGCGCGCCGCCGGCGCCCGCATAGGACAGGAATAATAGCGGCGTCGAAGGCTTGGACCAGCGCGGCACGGCCTTGATGCTGGCGTAGATCATCGCCGTGGCGTATACAACTGACGACGCCAGGACCGCTGATAAAAGCCCAAGTGGCAATACACGCTCTCCGGCAACTAGCCAGAACAAGGCATAAACGACGAAAGTGGCCAGCGCAGCAACGGCGAGCACACCCTCTCGGGACAGCCATGAGGATCGCCACTGAGATAAGGCCCTCCAGGCGCGCTGGGGGTTGCCCAGATGCCAAAGCGAGGCGGAAAGGCCTATAGCGGTGAGCAGCAACGCGAGGCCGCAAGCAAGCAGGCCGAATGCGACATCCCGCGGTCCGAATCCGACCCCCAGCCACACAATGAGACCAAA
>CAYVJO010000327.1:0-3205 GCA_964451735.1 uncultured Hyphomicrobiaceae bacterium
CTGGCGCAGCGGAGTCGAGCGGGGGACCGCAGGTGCCGCAATCGCAATAAGTGCAAGACTGCGCTTTGAGGCGAGCGCAGTCTCCAATCGTCATGCTCTTGGCAGTGCAAGCAGATCGACATGTCCAATGTCGCAGGACACGATCTGCTGCCTGCTTGCTGTCCACGACGCAATCTCATCCCGGCTAAGCCGCCCGGTCTCAGCCGCCGCCCGGCCAATGCCGTCAGAAACGGCCATGATAAGTTCCCGGTCCTCAGGACCCAGACACCAGGGACTGGACGCGGCAGTCACATCATAGCCGGCGCTTCGGAGACGCTCCGCCAGAAAACGGCCCGCATCGGGACCTGCCGCCGGTCCGAAACCCTTATCCTGCTGTTGATGCGCGTTAAAAGCGGCGCATACGGCTTCATCGGCCGGATGGGTTGGCAGCCAGCGCATGGCTCCATCGTAAATGAGGACGGTGTAGAAAGCGCAGCCCTGTTTGGCGAGGCAAGCCACGAAACGCTCGATCCAAGGCTCCGAAACAAGATCGAACAATGCAGCGGCAGTGATCAGGTCGGCTTCCTGCGAAACCACATCCTCAAGCTGGCGGTTGAGATCTGCCTTCTCAAATTTGGCGGTTATGTCCGGTCGCTGCTCTGAATCTTTCCAGGCGGAAATCTGCCGGGCGGCCTCGTCCAGCAACGCCTGATCGTAATCAATCAGGCGCCAAATCTGGCGAGCTTTCAGCGCCGGCGCGAGGGCGCGAAGATTAGAACCGGCGCCACAGCCCAGATCGATGATCCGCAGAGTTTCATGCCTGGCGAAATGGCGCGTCAGACGCACCGCCAGAGCGGGGTCGCGCGCGCGATGGTCAGCTGGTTCGCGAAGAGCCAGCCAACTTGCCGAGAAACCGCTCACGCGGCGACCGTGCGTATGGCGTCTGCAATGATGCGCGCGGTGTCGGGCCAGCGCGGAAGGCTTTGAGCATGAGTCCAGGCCGCATCCGAGAGGGACTGGCGCAATCCTTTATCGCTGATCACGGCATGGATGGCTTCGCTCAACGCCTCCGCATCGTCAGGGGCAACCAGCAGGGCCGCATCCGCCGGCACTGTGCTTGGGACTGCGCCCGCCCTCGCCGCAATGATCGGCAGCCCATGCGCGACTGCCTCCGCAAAAGCCATACCATAGCCCTCATATCGAGACGGCAGTGCGAAAATGTCGGCGCGACGGTAGATCGCGTGCAAGGGGTCGGATGGCAACGGACCGGTTAGCGCGATCAACTCCCGAAGCCCTCTATCCTCGATCTGGCGAATTAGCCTTGAGACGAACCCGTGATCGCGGTCGAGGCTCCCGACGATCGTGCAGCGCCATCCGCGGTGTGGGAGTCTGGCGAGCGAATCGACAAGTACGTCATGGCCTTTTCGTGGAATGACCGCGCCAACGCTGATGATTTCACAAATACCATCTTCGCCGCCGGTCGAACGCTCCATGAGCTCCGTTCCGGGCTTTGCAACTGTAATCGGAGGAGGGGGCGCGAAGGCCAACTCAAGCAGCGTGTCAGCCGTGGCCTGGCTGGTTACGATGATCCGGCGCGCAAATCGCAGCGCGGCCCTTTCCGAACCTAAAAACATTTGACTTTGGATGTCGTCGAGACCTGTTTCCAGGCCCAGCGGATGATGCAGCATGGCGATGATAGGCGTCCTCAAGCTGCGGAGAAGCTCAGTCGGAATGGCGCCGAAAGCCAGCCCGTCGATCAACAGCACAGCGTCAGCGGGCACATTTCCGAGCAAAGCCGCGGTTTCTTGCAACTCCGCGTCAGAAGGAAACGGAAAGCCGGAGGGCAGGGACAGGTGCACGGCTTCCACGCCAAACTGCGGCAGGAGAGACATCACCCGCCGGTCATAGGCATAGCCGCCAGTCGGCGTGTCGATATCGCCGGGTATGGCGAAATAGAGCTTCGTCATTCTGTGATCGCTCCCTCGAACCAGGCGCGCGCCACATGGCTCTCATGCAGAGTGACGCGCAGCCTCGTCAAGCCTTCCGCTCCCGGACCGAGCCGCCCCGCCTTGATCGCCTTGACCATCTCCGTAAAAACATAATGGCAGAGAAATTCGGTGGTTGTCAGCTTGCCCTCGAAAGCTGGAACCTTGTCCAGATTGGCGTAGTTGACCGGCTTAAGCACGGCCGCTAGCGCCTCAGAAGCGCGGCCGATATCGACCACGACATTGTGTTGGTCGAGCGTATCCCGATAAAAAGCGACATCGACGAGGAATGTTGCCCCATGCATCTGCTGCGCTGGACCGAAGAACTCTCCCGGCAGGCTATGCGCGATCATGATGTGGTCGCGGACTTCAAGCGCGTACAAGGCGGCCTCCCTGGCTTATTCCGTTGCGTAATGTATCGCAGTCGCGATGCCTGGCGCATCCGGCGCAAGAAGCCGCGGCAGAGCGTCCGGCAAATCCTCGAAAGCGACTTCCTCCGTGATCAGCGAATCAAGACGAGTATCATCGAGGAGGGATATGGCGGTTTCAAGCCGTCCTCTATGAGCAACGCGATGGCGCATAGGCGCTGCGACGCTGCCGACCTGGCTGGAGAGGATTTGGAGTCGCTGGCTATGAAAAGCGCCTCCGAGGGGCAGGCTGATCTCCTTGTCGCCGTACCAGCTTACCTCGACGATACGGGCCTCGAAAGCGGCAAGGTCGAGTGCAAGGCGGAGACCGGCCTCGCTCGCGCTAGTGTGAAACACGATTTCTGACCCGCTAGGTGCTTGTTCTGGAATACAAAATTCGACGCCCAGCTCCTTGGCAATGGTTGCGCGCCGCTGATCGATGTCGATCAGGGTTACTTTTGCCCCAGGCAAGCGCCGGCATAGATATGCGATGAGGCATCCGACCAGTCCCGCACCGATGACCGCGATGGGTTGACCAGGCGCGGCCCCGCTGTCCCACAATGCGTTGAGCGCTGTTTCCATATTCGCTGCAAGAATGGCCCGCCGGGGTGGAATCGATTGTGGCAGCGGGATGGCGGCCTCCTCGGGAATGACATAAACCGACTGATGCGGATACAGAGCGAACACCGTGCGTCCAATTAACGCATCTGGTCCGGCCTGCACCGTACCGACCGAGGCGTAACCATATTTGACAGGGAACGGAAAATCGCCCTCCTGAAAAGGCGCGCGCATCCTGGGCCATTCGCTATGTGGCAGACGCCCCTCGAAAATCAA
>CAYVJO010000327.1:3215-4152 GCA_964451735.1 uncultured Hyphomicrobiaceae bacterium
GGAATAAATATTTCGTATGACCACCGTCGCCTTAGCCCCGTCATCTTCCGTTAATATTGGAACTGTCACAGTCCGACAACTCGCAGAAAACGGGGCATCGTAAAAAAGCGCACGTGCGTTTGTCGCGTCTTCTGGCGCTGTGGTGCTTGCTTTCATTCAGCCTCGCTTTTTTGTGATCGCATCAAATCACAGCCTTGTGTGTTTCAAAACCACTACAACCGCAGATCATGCCGCCAAGTTCAGGGGGAAAGCCATAGCATGAACGACCTAACACCGTTGCGTCTTGAAAGCTCATCGTACGACAAGCGCTTCACCCCTGCCGGTTTTCAGGAAGCGCGTTTGCTGTTTCGGCGGCGCCTGGTCATGGCCAGCCTCACACTCTCGACGATCGCCGGGTTGTTATACGTCCTTGCCCTCGTTCTGGGAAGCGATGGATGGACGGCGCTCGATATCGGTATTTTCACTTCATTCCTTCTCTCTGCTCCCTGGACAGTCATGGGCTTCTGGAATGCCTTGATCGGCTTCTGGCTCTTGCATTTCAGAGATAATCCGCTCGCTGACGTCGCGCCCTTTGCTCACAAGCCCGTGCAAGACGGGCCACTCGTTCTGCGCACTGCAATCCTGATGACGCTCAGGAACGAAGACCCGGCGCGTGCATTCACCAGGCTTCGCATCATGCGCGACAGCCTTGAGCGCACGGGCGAGGCAGACCGCTTCGACTTTTTCGTGCTCAGCGACAGCGACAAGCCCGATATCGCCACCGAAGAGGAACGTCTATTCGCAGGATGGGAAGCCGAATTCGCCGATGCCAGCCGCACAGTCTATCGCCGCCGGGCGCGCAATGACGGCTTCAAGGCCGGTAATGTCCGCGATTTCCTTGAGCGTTGGGGCGGCGCATACGACCTCATGCTTCCGCTCGACGCGGATAGCCTCATGT
>CAYVJO010000328.1:0-4151 GCA_964451735.1 uncultured Hyphomicrobiaceae bacterium
GACGGCAAGCCCATTACGGCGATCTATGAAACCACGGCGGGCCGCATGCTCCTCGCAGAGGTGTTACCGAAAGTACCAGGTGTCGGTTTCGAGCTGGTTAACCAGCTTTTGACGAAAAAAGCCATCGCCAAACTGATCGATGCTGTCTATCGCGATTGCGGTCAGAAAGAGACGGTCATCTTCTGTGATCGAATAATGGCCCTTGGCTTTTCGCATGCCTGCCGGGCAGGCATTTCGTTCGGCAAGGACGATATGTTGATCCCTGACACAAAAGCAAAGATCATCGCCGACACTCAGGATCTCGTTCGAGATTATGAGCAACAGTATAATGACGGCTTCATCACGCAAGGCGAGAAATACAATAAGGTCGTCGATGCCTGGGCGAAATGTACCGACCGGGTTGCCAAGGAAATGATGGATCGTATTTCCGCGGTCCATCTTGACGAGGAAACCGGCCGCGAAATGCCGATCAATTCGATTTATATGATGTCGCATTCCGGCGCCCGCGGCAGCCCTGCGCAGATGAAACAGCTCGCCGGCATGCGCGGCCTGATGGCCAAGCCGTCAGGGGAGATCATTGAGACGCCAATTATCTCCAACTTCAAGGAGGGGTTGACAGTTCTCGAATATTTCAATTCGACGCATGGCGCCCGTAAAGGCCTCGCCGATACGGCGCTCAAAACGGCGAATTCGGGCTATCTCACCCGACGTCTGGTCGATGTCGCCCAGGACTCGATTATCACCGAACATGATTGCGGCACGGATAAAGGCATCAAGCTCGCTGCCGCCATAGACTCCGGCGAGGTTATCGTATCGCTTGGGGACCGCGCACTCGGCCGGACCGTGGCTGACGACGTCGTCGCTCCAGGGAATGGTCAAGTCATCGTCAAAGCCGGTCAATTGATCGAGGAAGCCGAAGCCCGTGCCATGGAGGAAGCGCAGGTTCAGGAGATTCGGATCCGATCTGTGCTCACCTGCGAGACCCGCAATGGCGTATGCGCGATGTGCTATGGCCGTGATCTGGCGCGTGGCACGATCGTCAATCTTGGCGAGGCCGTTGGCGTTATCGCAGCACAGTCCATCGGCGAACCGGGCACACAGCTGACCATGCGCACCTTCCATATTGGCGGCACAGCGCAAGTCGTTGACTCCTCGTTCATCGAATCCAACTTTGCTGGCGAAATCAAGATCCGCAACCGCAATGTTCACCGCGATAGCCAGAACCGTCTCGTTGCGATGGGCCGAAATATGGCGGTTATCGTTCAGGACAAAGAAGGCAAAGAACTCGCGACTTACAAGATCATACAGGGCGCTCATATGAAGGTAGATGAGGGCGATGCGATCAAGCGCGGGCAGCGTCTGGCCGAATGGGATCCGTATACGCGGCCGATCCTTACTGAAGTGAGCGGAATCGTAGATTTCGAGGATCTGACCGAAGGCCTGTCGGTGAACGAGCAAACCGAGGAAACCACCGGCATTACACATCGCGTCATCATCGACTGGCGCGCTCATCCCAAGGGCTCCACTCTCAAGCCGGCCTTGGTGATTAAGGACAAGAAGGGCAAGGTCATGAAGCTGCCCCGTGGCGGCGAGGCACGCTATCTTCTGTCGGTTGACGCGATCTTGTCCGTCGAACCGGGACAGACAACAAAGGCCGGAGACGTGCTTGCGCGTATACCGCTGGAATCGGCCAAAACCCGCGATATAACGGGCGGTCTACCGCGCGTGGCGGAGCTATTCGAGGCGCGTCGTCCCAAGGATCATGCCATCATAGCGGAAATTTCCGGCACGGTGGAATTCGGGCGCGACTACAAGAACAAGCGGCGTATTACCATTGTCCCGGACGAGGAAAACCTAGAACCGATCGAGTATCTCATTCCAAAAGGCAAGCATCTCAGCGTCCAGGAAGGCGACCGGATCGAGAAGGGTGAATTCATATTGGATGGTAATCCTGCGCCGCACGATATCCTCGCCATTAAAGGAGTGGAGGAACTGGCGTCCTATCTCGTCAATGAAATACAGGAAGTCTATCGTCTTCAGGGTGTAACCATCAACGACAAGCATATTGAAGTGATTGTCGATCAAATGCTGCAAAAGGTTGAGGTCGAGGATCCAGGCGAGACGGAGTTCCTTAAGGGCGAACAGGTCGACCGGGTCGAGTTCGAAGACGCCAACGCCCTGGCCGAGAAGAGTGGACGCAGGCCAGCCAAGGCTAACCCGATTTTGCTGGGCATCACCAAGGCGAGCTTGCAGACAAGAAGCTTTATTTCAGCTGCCTCGTTCCAGGAAACGACCCGCGTGCTGACAGACGCCGCAGTCAACGGGAAGATCGACACGCTCGATGGGTTGAAAGAAAATGTTATCGTTGGACGGTTAATTCCCGCTGGCACGGGTGGCATGATCAGCCGCTTGAAGAAAATCGCGCAACATCGCGATGACCTTATACTTGCGGAGCGTTCCCGAAACAGCTCCATCGAAGTGCCGGACGAGACGGGGTTGCCAGTGTTAACCGAGGCCCATGGCGCGCAAGCGGCTGAATAAAACAACGTCAAGAAAAAGGCGCGCCAGACGAGTATCGGCGCGCCTTTTCCATTAATTTTTCGGCTCTGCCATAACGGGCATATTAATAGCAAATAAAATATTTTTCTAAACTTGCTGCTCGTGCTTGGAAATGGGACAAAATTTAGTTATTTTAATGATGTGATCAGTGAAAGATAAAACAAGCAAATCATGCTGATCAAATGTCAATTCTGACGGTCCCTCGGTAAGAAAGCACGTGAAGTATATGAGGTTCACAATCAGTTGTGTTCTGCGCTAAGCGGCTGCTATCGCAAATTATCCCTTTGGCTTAGATAATTGGAGTGTCACCGATATGACGGGAGAAAAACCCGGGGAGTCTTCAACAGCCATAATTGCTTCTCTGATTGGCTGCTGCGGATTCATCTTTTTTTTCGGTGCTGACTATCCTTCGGCCCACGCAGACGAGATTGCTGCCAAGCATGCAGACATGATACCGCAAAACGAGGTCGTTGTTCAAAATGGCGGGGCGATGGAGGAACTGCCGATTACATATTCTCTCAGAATTTATAAAGGACCTGATCGAATAAAGCTTAAGGGCAATATGTCTTCTGAAGAAGATTACAAAACATTGATTGGTATGGTGAAAGCAAATTTTCCATCTATAAATCTAACCGATCGAATCAAAGTAAAAGATGAATTGCCAGACTCAGAAGTGAAAATCGGTGGCTTGAGTTTTGCATTAAGACTACTTGGTTATATTGAGAATGGGCAGGCTTCCGTTGATAATAACGGTCTTTCATTGGAGGGAGCCGCTACAACGGCCGTGGTTTTGACTGAAGTCCAAAATCTTATTGATAATAATAAGCCCACAGGCGTTCCTATAAAGAATATTCGTATTACTCCTCCTGAAACGGCGTGGAATGCCTCATTGACACCTGATGGGACAATTAAATTATCTGGTGTCCTTCCAAGCAAAAACAGTCAAGAAACAATATTTAATTATGCTAAAACGCTATTTTTAAATTCCTCTATTGAAGATGAATCTGAGATAAACAATAAATTACCGTCCCGGTGGGCACAAGCTGCAAAAAAATCGATGGATTTGCTTTTTTTACTGAATAAAGGGTCTGTAGAAATTACGGAACAAACAATTTATCTCAAAGGCGTTGCCCCGAGTGAGCATGCTTTGAAATCGCTCGATGTAATAGCAAAAGATTTGCCTAGCAGTTTTAATTTAAAGAGCGAAGTAACCGCACCTGCTTACTCTCAAGCTGACATTGCTATTATGCCACGAGTTGATGATGCTGTTGCCAAGTAAGGCTCAGATCTACTCGGGCTTTATCAGCTGGCAAGATTGACCTGCTGGATACTCTGTTTAAGGAGCAAGCTTCGGTTTCAAACAGTACGTGATCTTGAGTCAAGTAAATCGCGCCACGCGGCAGCAGGGTAGTTCGAGGTGATAACCTTGATGGCTGTGCAGGCTGAGGTACGAGAGTAACGTTATTCCGCAAGCGATAATCTCAAACGGCGGGGCGCTAGCGCACTTTGCATATTGATGACCGCTGCGAACGCACTGTTCTCGTCATGGATCGCGAACTGGCTAATCGTGCCTTCATCCGCAGTCTGCATGA
>CAYVJO010000329.1:0-4137 GCA_964451735.1 uncultured Hyphomicrobiaceae bacterium
GGTTCATCCATGACAATCAGTCTGGCGTCCTGCACAAGCGCCCTCGCGATCAGTGCCAATTGGCGCTGACCGCCCGATATCTTTGTATAGTCGCGCTCAGCCAGCCCCTCTATGCCCATCTGTAGGAGCGCCTTTTCTGTCCGATCGCGATCGGCCACACCGGGGGAGGAAAACACGCCGCGATGCGCCGTCCGCCCCATGAGCACCATGTCCCGCACCGTATATGGGAACACAGCAGTGTGCGCCTGGGGCACATAGGCAATTCGCTGAGCGATTCTCCGCCGGGAGATCCGGGCTATGTCTTCGCCATCGAGTTCGACGAGCCCGTCCTGACGCGGTATCAGGCCAAGCAGCGTCTTGAATAAAGTCGTCTTTCCGCAGCCATTCGGACCGAGGAGACAGTAGACCTCGCCCGGCTCGACTCGCAGATCGACGCGGCGCCCAACTGGATAACGCGGATAGCCGAAGCCAAGATTGTGCGCCTGCAATATCGTCACCAGCTCCTCCGTCCGCTCGCCAGAAGCCAAAGGAAGACCGGCGCTCCGACAAAGGCGGTCAGAATGCCGAGCGGAGTTTCCGTCGCGGCCATAGTGCGTGCGAGCGTGTCGACGATCAGCAGATAGCCAGCTCCGAGAAGCATCGCAGTCGGAAGCAAGCGATCGAAATTCGGTCCGACGAGAAGACGCGCAATATGCGGCATGACGAGGCCGACCCAGCCGATCACGCCGGAAATTGCGACCACGCTTGCCGTCATCAACGTGGCTGCCGTAATGAAGAGAATGCGCAGCAGCCGCGGGTCAACGCCGAGTGCGGCAGCTTCCTCGTCGCCGAGCGCCATCAGGTTCATTCGCCAGCGGAGCAGTACGAGCGGGATGAGACTGACAAGCACGAGCGGCGCAGCGGATCGGACATCGCCAGCATTGGCGCTTGCAAGTGAGCCAAGCAGCCAGAAAGTGATGGCGGGAAGCTGGTCGTATGGATCGGCAAGGATTTTGACGAGCGAGATGCATGCCCCAGCTAGCGCGCCAAGTACAACGCCCGCCAGAACGAGCACCAGTGTCGGCTCGTGTCCTCGAACAGCCATCGCCACAAGGTAGACCAGAGTAACGGTGGCAAGCCCGCCGGCAAAGGCGAGGCCCTGAACGGCAATGACGGGCAAGGAAAGCAGAATGCCGACAGCCGCGCCAAGTCCGGCGCCTGTGGAAACGCCTAGAATATCTGGAGATACCAAGGGGTTGCGGAACAGGCCCTGATAGACCGTACCCGCCGCAGCCAGCGCTGCGCCAACGAGCAGCGCCGCCGTCACACGAGGAATTCGGACATGAAAAAGCACCGTGTCGATCTGACTGGTGGGCGCCTCTCCAAAACCCGTTACATAACGCCAGTGCGCTTCTAAAATCTGCCCCACCGATATGGGATAAGGACCAATCGTAATCGCAAACAGGGTCAACACAATGATCGCGATGACGAGCCCGCTGATAGTCAGCGTCGGCAGCACGACGGGGATTACACTTCTCAAGGCCGTCCGCTTGCCCATTCGATCAGCCGGTCCAGTTCCTCATCGCTCAAATCGACATGATAAAACAATTTGTAAAAATTTCGCGTCTCGGCGCGTATATCGAAGGACATGCTATCCGGGTAGAACAGTCTGGCCAGCCATTTCAGCCCGATGATCCGATTAACGGAAGGCGGGCGGTCGATCCAGCCGAAAGGTGCAGTCGGCGCGAGATGGACACGCTTCCGTTTCACAGCCTCGACACCCGCCCATAGGGGATCGCTCCAGACCTGATCGTAGAAATTCCGGTCCCAAGTGATGATCGTGTCGGGATTTGCGACGATGACCTGCTCGATTGAGACCTGCGTGATGCCGCGACCGACATTGGCGTCCGGACCGGGATCGGCGACATTTCGCCCGCCAGCGCGTTCGATGATCTCCGTATTGATGGAGCCTTTCATACCGGTCTCAAGCCCGTCCGGCCCGCGGGCGAGATAGACGCGCGGGCGCTCGTCCTCGGGGATTTTCGCCAGCGCCTGATCGAGTTCAGCGAACAGATCCTCGACATAGCGCGCCAGCTGTTCCGCGCGCTCCTTGACATTCAGAATATCCCCCATGAGCCTGAGAGCTTCCGGGGTATTCTCGAACCGTCCGTCGATCAGCAGATAGGGAATCCCCGTCTGTTTCTGTGTGCGCTCGGCGAGCGAGATATACGTCTCGCGGATCGACCCGAAATCGAATATCAGATCCGGCTTGTTCGCGAGCACGACTTCGAGATTGGCTGTATCGCCGCGCCCGGTCAGGCGTCCCGTCTCCGGCAGATCGCGATAAGGTTCGCCCAGATAGGGCCGTTCATTGGCATGCGGCGCGCGCGGCCAGCCCGTCATGGTTTGCGGGGCAAGAACATAGAGCAGGATCGAGGCTGGCGGTCCGGCCGCGTAAACTTGTGAAACCGTGTCCGGCACGGTGACAGTGCGCCCGGCCGAGTCCCTTACCTGCCTGGCTGCTGCAACCTCTCCGACGCAAATGAACGTCAAAGCGAGAAGGCAGCCAATGAAATGGCGGACGTTTTTCATGATCATTGCCTAACTGGAACTGCGGCAGCATCAAATCGATGGATCGGCAAACATGGTCCGAGCTTCCGGCGAGCTGATGAGTATCGCCATATGCTATAGGGCCTGCTGGTTTCCCATTCGAACGATAGACTCACATACCGCGTCTTGCCCCAGGATCGCGGAAACAGTCTCAGCGCAGACTAGGAAGACTGGCCTGCGTTCGGGAAGAAAAGCTGCTGGCCTTGCACCTTGAACGCAGCGATCGCTTTTTGCCCCGCTTCGGACAAGAGCCAGTCCACGAAGGTCCGCGCCAGATCGGCTTTGACGGCCGGGCATTTGTCCTGACTGACAAGGATGACGCCATATTGGTTGAACAAGGCTTGATCGCCTTCGGTCAGGATTGCAAAATCGCCTTTGTTCTTAAATGAGATCCAGCTTGCCCGGTCGGTTAGCGCATATGCTGCCATGCCAACAGCGATATTGAGCGTTGCGCCCATGCCCGTACCAGTCTCGCGGTACCACTCACCCGATGCTGACGATGGATCGACGCCCGCTGCCCGCCAGATCTCCTGCTCTTTCTTGTGCGTACCGGAATCGTCGCCTCGGGAAGCGAAAACCGCCTTCGCCTCGGCGATTGCCTTGAATGCAGCCGCAGCATTCGCAGACGTCTTGAGTCCGGCAGGGTCGGCTTGGGGACCGACGATGACGAAATCATTGTACATTAGATCCGTTCGCTTGACGCCGAAGCCATCCGCGACGAACTTCTCTTCCGCTGCCTTGGCGTGGACAAGCAGAACGTCGCCGTCACAATTCTGGGCATTCTTGATCGCCTGTCCCGTGCCGACCGCCACTACGTTAACGGTGATACCCGTCTCTGCCGTGAATTTCGGAAGCAGAAAATCATAAAGGCCCGAATTGGCTGTCGAGGTGGTGGACTGAACAATGATCGCTTTGTCCTGGGCATGGATCTGCGCGGGCAAGCTCACTGCAAAGCAAAATCCAATGAGCACTGCAAGGTGATGTCGAATCGTCATAGCTGCTCCTTCCACAGACTGATTACAAAACGATGCGTCCTTCGAGATAGGCTCGGCCAGCCTCGGATCCGGGACGTACGAAAAAACGGCTTGCAGGCGCGTGCTCGCTCAATCGGCCGCGATGCAAAAAAACGATGTCGTCGGCAAGCCGCTTCGCCTGTCCGATATCGTGCGTCACGAAAATGATCTTTGTGCCACATAGATGCGCAGCCAAGACGATCTCTTCGATCATCAACGTCGAGGCGGGGTCGAGGCTGGCCGAAGGCTCGTCCAGAAACAGCGCCTCCGGCTCGACGGCAAGGGCGCGAGCCAGCACCAGGCGTTGCTGTTCGCCGCCCGACAAGAGCCGCGCTGGCTGGCGCGCGCGGTCGAGCAGGCCGACATGGTCGAGGATCTCGTCGCGACGCTCGCTTACATGCCCACGCGGTTTGAGCCGCAGCACAAAATCGATGTTCTCAGCGACCGAGCGGCGCAAGAGCACCGGCCTCTGCAGAACCATAGCCTGGCGCTTGCGTATGCCGATATCCGGTTCGGCGCCATTCCAGGATATTTG
>CAYVJO010000330.1:0-4106 GCA_964451735.1 uncultured Hyphomicrobiaceae bacterium
CCGCCGCCATGCCGAGCGATCCGCCCATGAAGGAGAAATCTTGAACGGCCGCGACAACATCCTGACCGTCCAACGTTCCATATCCGGCTACCACCGCGTCATCGAGGGAGGTCTTGGCTTTGGCGTCTTTCAACCGATCGACGTAACGCCGTTCATCACGGAATTTCAGCGGATCGAGAGGCACTTCGGGCGCTGGCAAACGTTCGAACTCGCTAAGATCGAAAATGGATCTTAGCCTTGCTTCCGCGCCCATGCGCAAATGAAAATTGGAGCCGGGAATGACGAGCTGGTTGGCCTCGACATCCTTGTAAAACACCATCTGGCCAGTCTCAGGACATTTGACCCAGAGATTTTCCGGAACGTCCCGTTTCTGCCAGAGCCCGCGTATTTTCGGGCGAACAAAATTATTGATCCAGTTCACTTTTTTCTATCGCCCCCTAAGCTGAAACCGTATGCCCGGACACCCCGGCTGGCGAGGGAGACGGGCGCCGAACGAGCCCCGTGGCAAGCCGGGAGACCAAGGACGTCACGCTTGAAAGTGTGGAGGATGTCGCAACACCTTCGGTATCGAGACTTTTCTCGATCGCACTGACCAGCGCTGACCCGACCACCACGCCATCAGCGTAAGCGCCGATCGAGCGCACCTGTTCGGGCGTTTTTACACCAAAACCAACGCAAACTGGCAAAGCCGTGTGGCTCTTGATGCGCGTGACATTGCGTTCGACTTTTTCTAGATCCGGCGCAGCCGTTCCGGTTATACCCGCAATTGAAACATAATAAACGAAGCCGCTCGTATTTGCGAGAACGGCGGGAAGGCGTTTCTCGTCTGTCGTCGGCGTCGCAAGCCGGATGAAATTCAACCCTGCATCGAGAGCTGGAAGACAAAGCTCCCCATCCGCCTCGGGAGGCACATCCACGACGATGAGACCATCGACGCCGGCGCGCGCGGCGTCGCGGACGAATGTTTGCACACCATAGGTGTAGATCGGATTGTAATAGCCCATAAGTACGATCGGCGTGTCATGCCCTGCCTCACGAAAAACGCGAGTCATGTCGAGCGTCTTGCGCAGCGTCTGGCCCGCTTTCAGCGCGCGCTGCGAGGCGGCCTGTATTGCCGGGCCATCGGCCATGGGATCGGAGAAAGGCATCCCAAGTTCGATAATGTCAGCGCCCGCGCCGGGTAGGGCCAGCAACAGCTCCTGCGAGGTCCGGTAGTCCGGATCGCCCGCCGTCACAAAAGTGACCAAGGCCGGGCGGCTCTCGGTCCTAAGCCGGGCGAACCGATCGTCGATCCTGGTTTGACGCACGCTTTTCTCCCATACCGCCCGATATAGGCGGCCCTAAAGATTGACGCCCAGATGGTCCGCGACGGCGAATACGTCTTTATCGCCCCGGCCACACATGTTCATGACCAAAAGATGATTCTTCGGTAAAGTCGGCGCGAGTTTGGCCACGAACGCCAATGCGTGTGATGGCTCCAGCGCGGGTATGATCCCTTCAAGCTGCGTGCAGAGCTGAAACGCGTCGAGCGCCTCGCGGTCGGTTATGGAGACGTATGTCACGCGGCCAGTGTCCTTGAGCCAGGAATGTTCGGGACCAACGCCTGGATAATCGAGACCGGCTGAAATCGAGTGTCCTTCCAGGATCTGCCCATCATCGTTCTGCAATAGATAAGTGCGGTTTCCGTGAAGAACACCAGGCCGGCCTCCATTCATGGACGCAGCGTGGCCGTTCGGCACATCCAGCCCGTGGCCGCCTGCTTCTACGCCGTAAATGGCGATCTGGCGTTCGTCCAGAAAGTCATGAAACAAGCCCATCGCGTTCGATCCCCCGCCGATGCATGCGACAAGCGAGTCTGGCAGACGGCCCTCTCGCTCCAGAATCTGGCCACGCAATTCACGCCCGATCACAGATTGAAAATCGCGCACCATCGATGGATAGGGATGCGGCCCTGCCACCGTGCCGATGATGTAGAAGGTATCCTCGACATTGGCGACCCAGTCGCGCAGCGCTTCGTTCATAGCGTCCTTGAGCGTGCCATTACCGGACGTTACAGGCCTGACCTCTGCGCCAAGGAGTTTCATCCTGAAGACATTAGGTTTTTGACGCTCGACATCAGTCGCACCCATATAAACAACACAGGGCAGGCCGAAACGCGCAGCCACGGTCGCAACAGCGACGCCATGCTGGCCGGCCCCGGTTTCTGCGATGATGCGCGTTTTTCCCATGCGGCGCGCGAGCTGGATCTGGCCAAGGCAATTGTTGATCTTGTGCGAGCCAGTGTGATTTAGCTCGTCGCGCTTGAGGTAGATTTTGGCGCCGCCGAATTTTTCCGTCAGCCGTTCAGCGAAATAAAGCGGGCTGGGCCGACCGGCGTAATGCGCGTTGAGGTCGTCGAGTTCAGTCTTGAAGGAGGGATCATGCTTGGCGGTCTCATAGGCTTGCTCTAACTCCAGGATCAACGGCATCAGGGTCTCGGCGACGAAGCGCCCTCCATAGATCCCGAAATGTCCGTTCTCGTCGGGCCCGGTTCGAAAGCTGTTAGGCTTCGTTTCAAGTGCAGTATTCATTCGCGGTCTCTTTCAGGGCAGCCATTGTGGCCGCCTCAATGAAACTGTTGATCAACAAGGGGTCCTTTACGCCAGGCGCGCTTTCTACACCCGACGATACGTCAACCATTCCCGCCCCTGTCAAAGCAATTGCATCGGCAACATTGCCGGGCGTCAGTCCTCCGGACAACATGAACGGTATTTTTCCCCGGATGGGCCAGAGTAAACGCCAATCGAAGGACAAACCGTTGCCTCCGGGCAAGACATCAGCGCCGGTTTGCGGCGGCTTGGCGTCGAACAGGATCAAATCGGCAGAACCCTCATAAGCAAATGCGCGCTCCGCGTCGCCCGGTTTTGAAACGCTTATCGCCTTAATGACAGGCAGACCGAAACATTCGCGGATATTGCGCGCGCGCTCCGGGGTCTCGCTGCCATGAAGCTGAAGCATGTCCGGGCATATAACGGCAATTTTTTCGATTTCCACGTCGCTGGCATCAACCGTCAGAGCAACGCTCGCAATCCGCTTGCTCGCGGCGCGAATAAGCCTTGCTGCCCCTTCAACGCTGACATTGCGGGGGCTCTTCGGAAAAAACACAAGCCCAAAATGCGAGGCTCCCGCGCCGATGACCGCTTCGAGGGCATCGCGCGTTTTCACGCCGCAGATTTTCACACACAGGCTCAAGGACGCGCTCACCAATCTAGAATGCCAAATACAAAAGAAACGCTATATCAAGTGCGGTACGGCACATGCAAGCGTCAGGCTGTCATATATGTTACGCTGAGTCTGGAAACGAGTAGATTGCGGACACCGGACCGCCTGCATGGCGCAGTTAGTTCGGCTTGTGCTCTCAAACTGCTCGTTTGCGCGCGGTCACCTCAATCTCGATCTTCATTCGCTCATCTGCAAGACCGGCAACGATCATCGTGGATGCGGGGCGTATGCCGTCAAAAACCCGGCGAAGGGTTGGCCAGCACGGCTCGAAATCCTCCCTTCGGGGCAAGATGTGGGTCACACGCACGATATCGCTTAAGGAGGAATGGGCTTCGGCCAGAGCGGCTTCGATATTGTGCAGTGCTTGTTCGCATTGTGACACGACATCGTCCGCGATTGTCATGGTTCGATAATCGAAACCGGTCGTGCCTGACACGAAGATCCAGTCCCCATCGACCACTGCTCTAGAATAGCCGATATGCGCCTCGAACGCCGAGCCAGACGATATCAATCGACGCATCACAACAAAGCCGAACCTTCCGATCAGTGGATCAGCGGACGCTCCTGAACGTCCGCCTGGGTTGCGAAGGCTCTGATCTGGGGCGCTCGCTCCAAAACCCGCAAATGCCGGCTCAGCCGGTCATTGTCCTTCTTGAGATCGGTAATTTCCTGTGCGCGCCTTTTCGCCGCGTTGCGCCATCGGGCCTGTCCGAGCCATGCGGCGGATGCCCCGATGAGAAAGCCGATGAGCAGGGCACTGAACAGAAATATGAACAGAGGGGCTTCGAAGGAAAATACGCTGTCCGGACCGGCCACCGGATCCAGAACGAAACGTACGAGGTGCC
>CAYVJO010000331.1:0-864 GCA_964451735.1 uncultured Hyphomicrobiaceae bacterium
CGAAAACAGAATCACAACCAGCATTCGTTGGCCAGGTCAGACAAACCTGCTTAGTCATTTGCGTAACGGCAACAACGTATCCAATCGCTGTGGGCCCATCCACTCAGCCCAGCCCTTAGCTCGATCAACCACCATTTGCCCCGCTTTTCCCGTATGCGGAACAAAGTGCCCTTCGGCATTTCCATGATGCGTTTCCCGCCTTTTCCAATGGCACGGTTCGTAGCGCCAGCCACGGATCTGGGGAGAGACAGGGCCGACATAATGATATTCGATAGCAGCTGCCTCGGGCTTTTGAACCTCGCCGCCGCCATTATCGGGGTCGGGCAAAATTTGTACGCCTGGACAAGGCAGACCAAGATAGCAACGCGGTTGTGCCGAAGACGTGCTAGCCGCAACCGCCATCAACAAAAGCGCGCTTGGAAACGACAATCTGCCACCGGTCATACATCCCTCAGCGGAAATATTCTTTCAAAAACGTCTCGCCCTGGGCCGCCGCAAAGCGAACGTCTTTGCCGGGATTTCCAAGCGCTAGATTGTAGCCAGCCTTGATCGCAAAATAACGCTCCGCTTTCGTTCCGTGATGATCCTTCGAGTCAAATTTATAGTCGCCGAGCTTGTAAAAGGCATCGAAGTAATCATCAAGTTTAAGCGGCGATTGTGCGTGCTTATTTCCCATATAAAAAGCTGACAAAAAGTCGGCATGAAGCTCTTGAAATTTCACTGTGGAGTGCAAGGACTGTAAGCGGATCATGTAATCAGTAAAAAATTGAAATATATGGCTAAATTCATGGGCGATAATACCTGAGACAACAGCGCCTCCCCATTCCGTAGATAGAAGATGGATCTTTAGAAATTCGAGATTAT
>CAYVJO010000331.1:874-4102 GCA_964451735.1 uncultured Hyphomicrobiaceae bacterium
ACCGAATGGTGCCTTGCGTTCCTGGCAAGTGGATTTTCGTCGTTGCGTATGCGTTGTGATCGCTGCCGCCATACAACATGAAAGCGGGACGCAGCCCGAAGAATTGCGACTGCATGCCGAGTTCAGCCGCAAGTATGCGGTCGAGATTGCCGTCCCCGCTCGACTGAAGCCACTCTTCACGTCCAATCGCGCCACTTTTAGCCGATGCGCAGAGGATTATGTCCTGTTCCGCCCGCGCCGATCGGCAAACAGGGCATCCTGCCAATGAAAGCACGGTGAGCGCAAATGTCATTTCACGCCTTGTAAATAGATGAGCGTGGGACATGTCCGCCTCCGCAATGAACCCGCATTCTCTCTCTTATTTTAACATGAAAATGAGTTTTTCGCATCGCGAACGGGCAACGTCATTATGCCCGTAGCAAAAAAGCCTCAGGGGAAGATTTGCATTACAACCAATGCTAGAGCGCTTCAAATAAGAACACGCATTAAGCTTTCAGTAACTATCTTCGCGTCAGTGTCAGCCGGGAAAAGCCCACAATCCAATCGAAGGGTTCCCAACAATGACAAAAATCACCTTTCTGATGGCGATCTTGATAGTTTCATTCGCTTTTACAGCTAACGCCGATGAAACGGGACTAGCCAGTATTCATGATACAAGGCACGAGAGCGGGCGACGAATCTGCATGAGCGACCATTTCCACGACGGAAATGGTTCGGGCAAGACGCGTACACACGCCGAACAGGCCGCCGAAAAGTCATGGGCAGAGTTTACAGCGTTCGAATATGGAGCGGCCTGGGGAAGCTATCAGTTGGCCGAGAGCAAATCTACCAATTGCGCCGAAATGGCGAACCAATGGACCTGTGTGGTCGCCGCTCGACCGTGTAAGCGCTATGTGAAGCCGGCTAAAGGCGTATCCGAAGCTGCCAGCCGTTAAGGCGGTTCATATCAATACCAGGGCGGCAGGCGTCAGCCGTTCGACCCCCCAAGCTTTTCCATTATAGTAGGAAAAGCGCGGACAATTTCAAATTGACTACTAGATCAAGATCATCTCGAATAGAAACGATCTTGATCTATATCGACTTGTTCAAACGCGCTTCTCAGAACAACCGATTTTTACTTTTTCTGATCGTAATCCAGGGTCGCAGAACCCATCATCTGTTTGGATCCTGATATCTCAGACGCTCAGGGTTTACCGGCCCGATATCGAACGGATTTCTATCCGCGGAGCGTCTCACGGCATTGCCACTTCGTGTATCGATTTCCCAAATAATCCGCGGCCCGAATATCGGTTGAGCGTTGTCCGGCATGATGAGCGTATCGCGGTTGCCCGCAGCCCCGAGATCTGCCGTGCGCACGAAACTCCACGAGCCGTCCTCGTTTTGAATCCATTGTTTTGGCGGCACAAGACCGTTCGCTTCGCTCGCAGCGCCGTTCGCCAGCCATGCCGCTACCTCAGGATCGGCACGCCATTGCGACACCCTTAGCTCGGCCGCCTCGATGGTCTCGCTGAAGTTGCTGTTCAGGAACTGATCGAGCGCACCAGGATTGCCGTTGCGTATGCCCGCAACTTCGATCGCTTGCAGGAAGCCGTTTTGCTGGAGTTCACGGAGTACGCCCTGGGCCACGTCCTGAGTTTGGTTTCGCGATGCAGCGATATTATCGCTGCCCCACAAGAATCGGTCTGGATAGCGTGAAACCAGATCCGCCCAGGCATTCACCCGTTCAGTATTGACATAGCTCGACGGCGTGCCGATCACCTCGTTGCCCTGGATCCAGCGATTTGTAACAGACCACGACAAGTCGATCTTGGCGTTTGGCGCCGACACAAGAACCCTCTCAACCTCCGCCAGATAATTTGCGGGCATTGTGGAGGTCAAGGATGCGCCAGAATGAGCCCAGACAAATTGCTGATCTGGGTTTTGCTGAAAGAGCTTAATGAGATTGTCGATATTGGACAAATCGCTCTCAGCCTGCATTGTGTTGACATTTGGCAGGCCATAGCTGAGACCCGGCATTGTCCTCGGAGACCCGGCATCAGCGTGGATGATCGTGATGGCGCCGCTATATCGCATGGGCGCCAGGAACTGACTCACTGCATTGAGAGTGTTCTGATCGGCCGTCGCGAGGCTGGGCATATTGGTGAGCGAAGAGACGGACTCCTTCGCAAGAGTAATTTCTCCCGCCCCGGCAATCGGGATAGCGCCAGGGGTAAGGCCGAGTTCGTTCTCCAGCTGGTTAGCATAGTTAAACGCATTATAAAATGTGCGGTAAGCGGCCGGATCGTAAGGATCTGCCCCCACAAGCCCGATGAATTGGCTATCCTGTGTCGGGGAAAAATCGCCAGTGGCGGCCAGTTCCCGGGCAATGTTAGTTCCAACCAGATTGATCGAATTCTGATCGACCCTTGGACCGATATAGCCCAGGGCGACGTCGCGAGGTGTGGATACAAAGCTGATTTCAGTAACGTTTTCTGGAAAACGCACCTGCAGGAGACTCTCGAACTGCTGGCGTGTATATGTGTCCGGCCGGATCCTCAGATTGCCGTTGACATCCGTGATGCCATAGCCCTGCACACGTACCGTATCTCCGCTAAGGGTTACCCGTCCCATTATCAGTTGAGCTTCGCCATTGGGACCCGTCTGCCGCGCGAGATAATATGCAGGCTGGCCAGGTATGGGGGCCTCCTGTCCGGTTCCCGTATTTGTAGGCACGTTGAAAATATGCGGCGAAACAGGGAACACGAATTGCGCCTTGGAGCCCGCGACAGAGACCTCGACGGCTCGGTTCAAATCCGCGCCCGGAAATTGTGGATCGTAAGTTCCGCTAAAAGCCAAATCGTGTGTGTGAACGTTTTGATAGATGCTTGGAATGGCGCTGCCAGGCTGTATGAAGAGCGGTGACAAACCCGTCGGATCCTGCCCGCCCAATATGCCCAGAAGTGGAGAGCCGACTTGCGCCCGCTGTTCAGGCGTGAGACGCGCCATCTGATCGGCAATCGCACCGAGTTCTTCGCTTCCCAAAGCCGGAGGTGTTGGCGGGACTTGCGGCTGTGCGGATGTGGGCGACGCCTCCTGCCCGCCGCGGAAGTAGACAGCATCGTCGCCTTCTGGGCTGCCCGGGCGGTCGGTATATTTGAAGATCTCGGTTTCGGGCCGGGTTTCGGAATAGGCGCGTGCCTCTTCGAGCGTGGGGAAGCGCTGGGTCAGGTCGGTGGCGCTGTCGATCTG
>CAYVJO010000332.1:0-4094 GCA_964451735.1 uncultured Hyphomicrobiaceae bacterium
CAGCTTCTGGCCATCCTCGACCGTGACGCGCGCCTTGTGCTGGCCGGGGCCGCCAGTGACTATGCCGTTGCATGGTGCCACCCAGTGACGGGCGCGGTCGAGGCCCGCAGCGTGGTGACCGAGGCGAGCCAGCTGCGCGCGCAGGCGGGCCGCGCATCCGCCTGGGGCGAGCGCGATCTGGCGCTGCAATTGCGCCACCGTGCTGATGTTCTCGATGCGCGGCTCGTCGATCCGCTGTGGCGCGCCTTTGCCTCCCGGGCGCTGCAGGTCGCTGCGTGAAGTCCGAGAGGCAGAGAGGGGCAGGGGAAATTTGGAGCCTGTCCGAGGGAGAGAGATCGCCTGGGACAGCTCCGATCCTTTCCCCTTACCGGAGACACCCGATGAACCTGACTGAACCCACCCTCGCGCCGCCGATGGCACCCCCGACCGTCGACATGTCGCAGATCTTCGCGGCCCATGCCGAGCGCGCGGCTCGCATCGATGCGCTGCGACCCGGCAACAAGGATCGCCTCTTCGATGGCCTCACGGCTGCCGGTATCACCCATGTCACCGTGACCTTCGACGGTGCCGGCGACAGCGGCCAGATCGAAAGCATTGGCGCATGGTCGGGTGAGACTGCCATCGAGTTCCCCACGACCGAAATCGCCTACGCGGCGCTGACCTGGGACGACCCCGAGGTCGAAATGCGCAGCCTGTCGCTTGAGGATGTCGTCGAGCAACTGGCCTACGACTTCCTCTCCGACACCCATGGTGGTTCGGAGAACAACGACGCCGCCTGGGGCGAGTTCTGCTTCGACGCTGTTGCCCGCTGCATCCACCTCGAGTTCAACGAGCGCCTTGAAGCGAAGTCGAACAATGAGGGTGCAAATGCCTGACATCATCTGCACGAGGGTCTACCGGTTCCCCGAACTCTCGGACGAGGCCAAAGAAAAGGCGCGTAGCTGGTATCGCGAACTCGGGCCCCATGACGACTGGTGGGACGCGGTCTACGAGGACTTCGAGCGGATTTGTGAGATCCTCGGCATCCACCTGAAGACCACGCCCATCCGCCTGATGGGCGGCGGCTCCCGGCAAAAGCCCTGCATCTGGTTTTCCGGGTTCTGGAGCCAGGGCGACGGGGCCTGTTTTGAAGGCTATCTCAGCCATGCCAAGGGCGCGGCAGCGCGCACCCGGGACTATGCCCCGACGGATGCTACGCTGCACGGGATCGCTGACCGGCTGCAGGCGATCCAGCGGCGGAACCTCTACCAGCTCGCTGCTGAGGCCAGCCATCGGGGCCGCTCCTGTCACGAATACACCATGTCGATCGACGTCACGCGCGACAGCCCGATATGGCAGCCGCCGACCGAGGACGCCGAGGAGATCTTGACCGAGGCTCTGCGGGACATGGCCCGCTGGCTCTACCGCCAGCTTCAAGCCGAGTACGACCGCCTCACCTCGAAAGAGGCCATCGAAGAGGGGATCATCGCGAACGAGTATACCTTCACGGAAGGGGGACTGCGCTTCGGGTGACCGGTTGGTATGACACAGACTGCGAAGACAGCTGTGATGCCTCGCACGTGACGCGCGCAACACCGCCCATCACCAAGGCAAGGACGTGTAGAGGTCGCGCATAACAGCGAAACGGGCCTCAAACTGGGGCAGATTACCGATCTCCAATGCGAGCGTGTCCCAGTCAGCCTCGGCGCGTTGCTTGATTTCTGGATCGTCCATGGAACTTCGCTTCGCGTCGATGCCCCGGCTGCGGCATTTCTCGATGAGCGTGGCCAATATTGTGGCTTTGTCACTGGCGCCAAAATCGTGGCCGTCGATCAGGAAGGCGATATCGTAGACGTCCTGCCGACGATTGCGCTTTCGTATTGGCTGTTGGAGCAGGGCGCGGAATTTTTCGGCAACCAATTCGTGAATGGTGAAGGCGCGGACAGCCACGCCTGCACCCATCAGGTTCAGCTCCTGAAAGTTGTAGACGTGATCGCGGAAGCTGATTTCGACATCGAGGACCCGGCTTGCTTTACCTTCGACCAACTTGGCTGCTTCGGCTGTTCCACGCCTGGCCGAGCCAATACGTACGCGCAGCGCAGGAAAGGCATGATCTTCAAAGTTCTCGGCCCGGGGCATCTTCCTGACAGACTGCACCTGACACAGGAGGTCGAGGTAGCCGAGCGTGATCGCAGTTTTCGGCAAAAGGTCGTTCAGCTCCGGAGCGAGCTTCTCGGCTAGATCGGCAGGTTCCACCATCGAAGTGAAATCAACATCGCTCGTGACCCTGATGCTCTTGAATGCCAGCGCCATGGCCGCCCCGCCTTTCAGCACCAAGTTCGCGTGCAAGCTGGGGGCAAGCCCGATAGCGGTCAGGACGATTTCGGTTACCTGCCGATCGCGGTAGCGCGTGGGGTCGGCGCGCGATGCCTCAACCCATGCCCGAACATCGACATCAACGATGTCGAACTCCAGGTCACGTGGTTGTTCATTGGCCTCAGACATTGATTGAGATCATCCAGCGCTCGGAGAATTCAGGCGCATACTCGGCATCAGGGTCGAGCTTCCGTGACCCACCCCTTTGGGCAAACTTCTCCCAGTTGTGCAGTGCTGGGTGATCTATGTCCATGACCTCAGACAAGATGTAGCCCGCGCGAACCTTTACGATCTTGACGTCGAGTTGATCTATCGCGGCAGCAATTTCCTGAACCCATTGGCTTGCTTCATTCTCCCAAACGTCCAAAACGTGGTGCATGCCGCCGCATAGGCCGGGTTCAGTCAGCATGTCAGCAAACGTTTGGCCTATCGAAGTGATCCTGGTCTCTTCCCCGCTTACTGGGGAAGGGGTCCAAGGATGGCTGGACACATGCACGACAACCGGACGACGGCGGATCGTGTCTCTGAAGCCTGGTTTGTTTAAGATCGGGCTCTCGAGCCGCTGAACTTCTGGTAAATCGCGTAGAGCGCGCTCGCTCCTAAGAGCGTTCCAACGGGGGCGCTTGGGGGTTGTAAGATGCAAGGCTTGTGGGCTTCGATCTGACAGGCCGTATCTCTGCATCGCTGAGAGGTGTGAAACATAGGCGAACGGGTCTGCGATGCAGGCCACTTCTTCAGCTGATCCTGCCCGGGTTGCTTGCGTCACACGCCATACGCCGGAGGTAAAGTCAGAGTCAGAAACCAGGGCTCGTCGCGCTTCGAGTCGACGAATCGCATTCTTTGCCCGCGGTTGGTCCCAGTCGCGTGGCATTCGCTTCAGCGGGTCATTTCCCCAAGTCTTACTGTGGAACAGATGATGGCCAAGAACATAAAAATCATAGAAGGTGACTACAGGTAAGTCTCTGGCCAGCAAAGCCTTCTCTAGGCCATCGGAGAAGTTCATCTGCATCGCCTATCCATATGTCCTTAGGACATATGGATAGGCGATGCGTACTTGTCAAGGATCTTGCCGACAATGAGTCGAACAAGAACTAGTTACAGCATAGGTATCTGTATGTCCTAAGGACATACAGATACCTATGCTGAACGTCAATGCTATAGATCAGGTGTTGATTTCGAACCCGCAGAGAATTCGACAAAAGCCAGTCGTTCTCTGCTGGCTTGACGACGAGGCATCTCGCTGGACCTGGTCACCTATTCCCGTCGATCCACTTCGACATGAGCCCCTTGTCACGGAAGCACTCGTCCGGAACGGCGCGGCGCTTGATCCGGGCGAGACGCTCGGCAAAGGCGACCTGTTTTGACGACGGCAATTGGTCGAGCGCGGAGACCGGTTTCAGCTTGGCCTGCGCATCGATCCAAGAACTCAAAGCCCGCCGGTCTTGCTGCACTTCCCAAGGCAGCAGTGTCTGGTTGCGCAGCGCCAGTGACCGCGCGTACGCGATCTGCTTGGGCGTCACAGGCAGTGCGTATGTTGTGTTGTCCATTGGGAAACTCCCTTTCTGGCCTGGCGCTCAATATAGAACACAACAGGAACAAAATCAACCCGAGCGTCTACGACGTGTCGGCTCGAGAGGTAGAGGAGGGCCGGGAAAGATCAGGCCTGAGGGTGCCCGAGAGAGGGCGTCCGGGCCCGATCCTGTCCCTCATTCCGGAGTTTCCCGATGACCTATCTCGCG
>CAYVJO010000333.1:0-4093 GCA_964451735.1 uncultured Hyphomicrobiaceae bacterium
GCAGACGATGCCGTCGAGTTGGCCCAGCTCCTCGTGGGCCTGGGTGGCGACCCGCTCGTGGGGACACTCCCGGTCGAGGCCCAGCTCTCCCCCGCGGTCGTCCCGCTGCCACCGGGACTCGCCCTCGAGCAGCCACTTGCGACCGAGCTGCAGGTCGAGGACCCCACGACCACCCAGGCAGCGCTCGCCCTGGTCCTCGACCTCATCCGCGTCCTGTACTTCGTCGCCTTCCTGTGGATCCTCCGAGGATTCGCCGGCTCGCTCAAGCGCCGTGACCCGTTCGGATCGCGCAACGTCCGCCGGCTCCGCACCATCGCGGCCCTCTTGCTGATCGGCGCCCCGATCCTCGAAGCGATCGAGACCGGACTCGGGGCCCTCATCTTCATTCAGCTGCCCGACTCCGTGGTCGGTGTCGATGCAGCTCGGTACGACGTCCCGGAGGGAGCCCTGCTCATCGGGCTGCTCATGCTCGTCCTGGCACAGGTCTTCGCCCTCGGCGTCCGGCTGCGTGAGGACTCCGAGGACACGATCTAGGTGGAGGACCAGGCCGCCCCGCACCGCGTGCGGATCCACCTCGACCGGCTGCTGCGGGAGCGCGACATGACGTTGACCGAGCTGGCGAACCGGGTCGACGTCACGGTCGCCAACCTCTCGATCCTCAAGAACGGCCGCGCGCGGGCGATCCGCTTCTCGACCCTCACCGCCATCTGCGACGTCCTCGACTGCCAGCCGGGCGACCTGCTGTCCACCGACGAGCCGGACCCGCACTGAGGCTCAGCGTCGCGGCTCCGGTCCCGACGCCAGTTCGGCGACGATGTCGAGGTGCCCGGCATGGCGGGCGTACTCGACGAGCACGTGGAAGCAGATCCACTCCAGTGTCGGCGGGTCGGCGTTGAACCGCCCACCGAGAGCGGCCCGGGCGTCGAGCGGGTGATCCCGGAGAATCGCTCCGGTCCGGTCCCCCACCTCGCGCAGGCGATCAACGAGGTCCTCCGCCGTCACGCCGTCGGGGACGGTCCAGCGAGGCGTCGTGCCCTCAGGAGGCGCGGACGGATCCGGAACGTTCCAGTCGCCCCACGACTCGGCCACCGCCTCCCCGAGGAATCCCCAGACGAACCATCGCTGCTCCATGTGCAGCACGTGGGCCAACAGCTCGATCGCACTCCATCCGCTGGGGACCCGTGGCGACCGGCGGTCCACCTCGTCGAGCGCAAGCACGGCGGCCGCGACCTCCGCGCGCATCCAGTCGAAATACGCGATCCACCGACCCGAACCTGGGGCGCCCTCTTGGTCGGGCTCCCGCTCGTTGCCGTGCACCCGCGTGTCCCGGCTCATGGCGCGACCTTACGGAAGCACGGCATACCGCCTGTCGATGTCCTCGACGAATACTGCTCGCGTGAGTACTTGAGTACTCACGCGACACCGGCCGGCTCGGCATCCTTGTTCGCGCGCAACCGTGAGTTCCTCGAAGCAGCAGGCCTCGAGTAGGGGCGCGAGCTCTTCACCGAGCGATCTGCTTCTCGACGCTGACCGCCACCTGCCGCGTCCTCGGCTGCCAGCCAGGCGATCTGCTGTCGGTCGACGAACGAGACCCGGGCTGAATGAACTTGAGAGCCGGGGCGACCGACGCGCCCTTTGCTGCTGCGCGTCCATGACCGCGCCATCTGGAAGGGTCGACGGCGTGCCGATGAAGATCGTGGAGATCATGGCGCTCTTGGAAGCAGACGGGTGGGAACTCAAGAGGACGACGGGTTCCCATCGGCACGACAAGCACCCCAGCAAGCCGGGTCTTGTCACCGTGGCAGGCAAGCCCAGCGCGACCTTGAAGCCGGGCACCGAGGCGAGCATCCTGAGACAGGCAGGCCTACGAAAGGGGCGGGCATGACCGGGTACGTGGTGATCTTCGAAGGTGACGCCGCATCGGGCTACTCCGCGTACAGCCCGGACGTGCCGGGGGTCGTTGCTGCCGGGGCGAGCCGCGACGAAACGGAGCAGCTCATGCGAGAGGCCCTCGCCGCGCACCTGACCATGCTGGGTGAACTCGGCGAGGACGTTCCCGTTCTCAGGACCGACGCCGACGTGGCCATCCTTGCTCCCGCCGCTGCCTGACCATAAGCACTTCGGCGGCGGACCCACGGATCAGGACTGTCATCTCGCCGCATCACGGACGCTTGAGCTGCCCATCATGGCCGCGTGCCCGAAGGCGACAGCGTGTGGCGGGTCGCCCGCAGACTCGACCGGGCCGTCCGCGTACGGGTTGCACCTGCCTGTCGTCGGACTTCTCGCGACGGCTTCGGAGACCTCGGCCGTCGGCCATCTCGGCCCCGACCTGCTGGGTGACCACAGGCGATCCGCGACCAGGCCACTCGCACTGGGTCGCCGGACGGGCGGGACGACCGTGCCGCCGGTGCGGCACCCCGATCCGGGTCGTCGCCGAGGTACCCGGCGACGCGGAACGGCGGCGCGGTCGATCGAACGAGGTGTCGGGGGGCCACTGCCGAGGAGTCACATCACCGAACGCAGCAACTTGACGAAGTGGACGTCCGCCTGACCGATCAGCGGCAGGGCCTCCGTGCGACCCACCTCGGTGTACCCGTGCTTCGAGTAGAAGGCGGGGGCTTGGAAGGTGAACGACGAGACGTTGATCCGCTCGCAGCCGCGATCACGAGCGACCGTCTCAGCAGCGTCGAGCAGGCGGGCGCCGTAGCCGCACCGCCGCTCTGCCTCACGCACCCACACCATGGCGATCCCTGCTGACGTGCCCCAGGTCCAGCCACTGAGGCCCGCCACCAGATGGCCGTGTTCGTCCTCCATCTTCACTGTGAACTCACGCGGCTCACCGGCACCTGCCACGAGCTTGTTATGGGCGTCGAGCTCGTTGCTCAACCGCTGATCGAGCGCAGCATCTCCCTCGCCCACGACGACTCGCACCTGACGGCTTTCGGGCTTCATCACATCGACGCTAGCCGCGGCTGCCCTCAAGAGGGCAGGGCCGCGGCAGTTGTGGTCCACGCTGCGCGAAGGGTGACGCTCAGGAAGCGTTGCGGACCAGCAGGGTGTCGGCGAAGCCGTCGACCGGGTCGCCATCGGACCGGCTGACGAAGTCGACGTCACCCACCTCGGCGGGCGCGGTGAATGTGAGGAACGTCCGGGCGGGGACCTCGACGTCGAAACTGCCGTCGACCGCGGTGATCGTGGCCGCGGACGTGCTGACGTTGTAGACCGTCACGGGCTGGGCGGGCCGGACGGTCCCGGCCACGTGGAAACGGTCCTCGTCGATCAGGATCGACACCGACAGGTCCCCGTGATCGTGGCCGCTCATGTCCTCGACCGGGCCCTCGGTCGTGGTCGTCGAGGCGCCGGCATCGAGCGGACCGACCGACCCCACCGGCGCGCTCGTACTGGTCTCGCCGGCCGGCGTTGGGGTGGGCGAGGCGGCCAGTGCCACGGAGAGCGCCACGGTCACCGTCATCAGGGCCACCTCGACCACACCCAGGCGCAGGAACCCGCCCGGTCGACCGACGGCCAGGGCAGGCAGGGTGCGGCGGCGGTGCCACCACCCCATGGCGGCCAGCACCGCGAGCAGTGCCGTCTTGGCCACCAGCAGCTGCGCCCAGCCCTCACCGGCCCACGCCCACGACGGCGGACCGGCGACCAGCAGCGCGGCGACGACGCCCGAGACGAGCAACAGGACGACGCAGGCCAACGCCAGCGCGCTGAACCGGCGCACCGCACGCACGACCTCGGACCGGTCACGGCCGTGCAGCAGGAGCCCGGCCAGTCCACCGACCCACAGGCTCGCGGTGACCACGTGCACCGACAACGCGAGCACGGCGGGGACATGGTTGGCGGCGGTCGCGGAGTGACCGGCAAGCACCACTGGGATGACGACCGCACCCAGCGCGGCGAGCAGCAGGACCACACTCGCGCCGCGGACCTGGCCTCGACGGCTCCCCGCGGCACCGCCGGCCAGCCACGCGCTGCCGACCGCGACCAGCACGAGCAATGCGGCGACCCACAGCGAGGCCCGGGCCGCGGGGAACTGGACAAGCAGTGCCACGACCGCCTCGGGAGACAGCTCCGTCACGGGGAC
>CAYVJO010000334.1:0-2194 GCA_964451735.1 uncultured Hyphomicrobiaceae bacterium
CCCCTCGACGAGCGCTTGCTCACGCCGGTTTGGGTCGTAGTCCGGCAGTCCGGCCATGGCAAGGGTCTCACCGCTTGTCACATCGAGCACCAGCCCGCCAAGCGCCTTCGCCCCATAACGGCGCTGCGCGGCGGCCAATTCCTCATACAAGGCGTGCTGCACGCGGAGATCGACGGATAGGCGCACCTTTGGCCGTTCGGAGGCGCTGTCCGGAGCCATTACGACGCCTGGCGCGCCGTCTATGAATTTCTCGATCCCCGCAAGACCTTTATTGTCGATATTTGTGTGACCCAGAATATGAACGGCCGCTTTTCCAGCAGGATAAACGCGCTGAGGCTCCTGTATGAGATGAAGACCAGGCAGCCCCAGATCATGTATTTTCGCCGCCTCATTGGGCGTCAGACCCCTTTTGACCCATTCGAAGCGGCTTTTGTTCCGCAGCCTCGAACCAAGACCGATCCGGTCTTCGGGGGCTATCACATGCGACAGCTTCTCCACGGTCTCATCGACATCGATGATTTGCGAGGGATCGGCGAACAGCCAGTAAACCGTGATGTCCGAAGCGAGCATCCGGCCATGCCGATCCACGATATCCGGCCGGGACTGGGCATGCGCATGCTGCACATCCGCCGTCATGAGACGAGAGGTGACGTCCGTGTCACGGCCGAGCGCGGTCAATTGCCAGCCAACAGCGGCAAAGCCCCCCAACAACCCGAGCATGAGCGCTCTGAGACGCCATGCTGGCAGGGCGTCCAGCTTCAGGCGGGATGAGCTATTCGGACGGCCTTCCACGCACATCCTCCTGTCCCCCCCTTATGAGCGCGCCGATTTCATCGCGCCGCGCCCGGTCCCTGCGTTCTTGCGATTGCGGCATTGGACGGCGGGCGAGCGCGTTCATGAAATCGCTGTCAGCGATGAGCTGCTCGGGCCGGGCCGGTTGAAGCTTCAGCATATCCCGTGCGAGCGTCTCTATCCGGTCGGGCCGGGTGACATGGCTCCATTCCGCCCGCATCAGCGCGACATTATCCTTTTCTTCGCTGATGGCGCGTTCGAGCTTACTGGCCTGGTCTTCCAGACGGCGCGTCTGGAATTTCATATCGTAGATCAGCACAATAAGGCCGGCGAGGAACCCGAACGACAGGAAACTGAGTAAACGCATTGCCGGAAAGCCCTCGATATCTCTTGTCTTATTCCACTATCAACAATTGGTGAACGTCCGGTAACCTTAATGCTATCTCTTCCCCACTTTCAGCGCTGGAACGCCCAGTCGGGAGCGATCCACAGGCCATGGCGGCGCGGCGCGGCGAATGGCGGAACGCATGCGCGCCGACCGGGCGCGCGGATTGGCGGCGATTTCGTCCGGAGCCGGCTCCACCGGCTTGCGGCGCGCGACTTCGAAGCTTGGTTCGGCTTCGGCTCCGGTAGCTGGCAAATGGCGCGAGGGCCGGCCCTTACCGCCAGACCGCTCGGCCAGAAAACTTTTGACAATACGATCCTCAAGGGAATGGAAAGTAACTGTGATGAGGCGGCCACCCGGCCGCAGGAGGTGCTCTGCGGCGGCCAACCCATCGACAAGCTCGCCCAGCTCGTCATTGATATAAACCCGTAACGCTTGAAAACTGCGGGTCGCTGGATGTTTGGCGTCATCATGACGGCGGCCCAGGACCGATGCGATCAGATCCGCAAGTTCCAGCGTGCGCAAGAATGGACGCTCCTTGCGCCGGGCGACGATGGCGCGTGCAATGGCGCGGGATCGGCGTTCCTCGCCGAGGCGGAAAAGGATATCGGCAATCTCTGCTTCATCGTAGCGATTAACGACATCAGCGGCGCTTTCCCCTTCGCCGGACATGCGCATGTCGAGCGGACCGTCGCGCATGAAGGAGAAACCCCGCTCCGCTTCATCCAGTTGCATGGACGACACGCCGAGGTCGAAAATTACAGCATCGGCGGGGACGAAATCCTCGTCGCTTGCAACGTTGAAAAGATCCCCGAATGAGGATTGGATAAAATGGAAGCGGCCGGAATAATTCGCCTGAAGCGTATTAGCGTAACTATGTGCCGCTGGATCGCGGTCCAGCGCCAAAACCATGCAGTCGGCGCTTTGAAGAATGGCGCGTGAATAGCCGCCCGCACCGAAGGTGCAATCGATATAGCGCTCGCCATTCGCGGCATGTAGCGCCGCCAGCACGGAAGA
>CAYVJO010000334.1:2204-4077 GCA_964451735.1 uncultured Hyphomicrobiaceae bacterium
CTTTACGCCCGTCCGTTAATGGACGGTTCCCCGCGCCGAGATCTCTCCGATGTGCACGCGCTCGCTCGCGCGCCTCTGTCCGGAATTCCTCATAGGCAGCTGGCGCCCAGATCTGGAACTTGTCTCCAAGTCCGACAAACACTGCAATATCGGAAATTCCCGCATGATCCCGTAATCTCTTGGCGAGCACGGCCCGCCCGTCAGGATCGACCTTGATTTTTTCACTTTCACCAAAATATGCGGTCGCGATTTCGTCGCGCTCGGCGCTGTCGATGGCAAAGCCTTCCAGAATGACCTTAATCTTTTCGACCAGACGGTTGCCGCCAGCTTCGAGCGCGGCCCGGTCGAGATGCGGATAGCAAAAGATCTCCTCAGCGCCTTCCTTGGCAAGCACCGCGCGGAAGGAAGCAGGGATCGAAACCCTTCCCTTGCCGTCGATCTTATTATCAAATCTTGAGGCAAATTCATCCATTCCCCTCTTGGCGCTCCCGAATCTGACGCGGAACCAAGCCGCCGGCAGCGCGGCGCTCTTTTTGCCCTATCAACACCTGTCCGGATCGAAGGACCGGGAGGAGGCAAGCTCATGCCCCCCGATTTGGCCTTCAAGGAACGCGCCTACGCGCCTCCCTCCCGAATCGTACCCTTCCGAACGGGTAGATTTGGGATAACATGGGATGATATGGGTGTCAATGGAACAAGATGGTAAATATATGGTTCACAGATGGGTTCAGGAGCGCAAATTATGGTCTCCAAGCCATTGAAGGTTACGTTAGAGCCTGAACCGTTCTGATGGACTCGGAACGGGGCTCTAACTTTTGTTTTGGCGTAATCTTTTCGCAAAACCTGTAGAAGGACAGTTAGGGTGATCACAACCGGGAGTGGCCGGGATTCCGTGGGAAAATTATTTATTTACAGCACCTTAAGCGCACGGTTGTGTTTGTTCATCTGAGCCGCGTTATGAAAATACGGTCAGTTAGGGGGGATCAAAACGGCCAATTGGAAATGCACAGCGTTGATTCACAACGATTTTCTGTGGCCAGTTAGCATGATCAAAAGCTAAGTCACGGGTTTTAAAGCTAAATTTTCTTGATCAAAATCGGGTATATGCCCGCTTCCAGCACGCTTCCTTGTCCTCCGGACGGCCCGTTCTCCTTCTAAGTCATTGATTTTCCTAGAGTCATATTATGAGAAAATTTGCGACTGAATGGCTTTCGAAGCCGTTTTGAACGGCCGCATCAGGTCGTACTCACGCCATTCCCAGCTGCTCTAAAGACGGCACCGGACGCCACCTTCGGTCGTTTCTCATTCCAGCCGATCGAGCGAGAGCAGTCTGCGCCGGCCCTCGCCGCGCCCAATGATCAGACGCCAAGTCCAACCATCAATCTCTCCCAAATATTCCATGCCGCCTCAAGCCGGCCGGCGAGGAACGCCCGCAAGTTCTCGGCCCGGAACTTGGCAGGATTTTTGTGCCAGCCGGGATCGATGCCGATCGGGATTTGCTCCAGCTCGCCGGTGCGCTTGTTCACGTAGCCTTTCGTCTGGATCAGCGGTTCCGGCATGTCGTCCTGATAGCCGAAGCTTTCGGCATCTTCGCGCGTGATCTGTAGCACCCAGCATTTGCAGCCCCAGCCGTTGGGCGGGAACCAGCTGTCCCAGATCGGATGGTCGACCGGATAGATCATGCCCTCGCGGCCCACGTGGTGCGGCCGGTGGACGGTCGAGGGACCGAGCCGGTAGGCGAAGAATGGTCGTGTCGTCTTGGTGCGCTGCGCCCGGTCCCAGATCCCGGCGGCGAAGGCGGAGCGGATGTTGGCACTATATATGGTGCGCAACCGGCGCGGCGAGCCAAGCTGAGCGGACACCTCCTTCCCCG
>CAYVJO010000335.1:0-3824 GCA_964451735.1 uncultured Hyphomicrobiaceae bacterium
GGCTTCGGACGCCACCACCGCGCCTCGCCCATCCCCAGCCGCTAGCAGCCAATATTGCGAGCCGACTGGGAAGGCGTCCTCGTTGAGGATGACGATTTCGGTGAGATCGGTCCAGGCGACGGTTTCGTCGGCCTTGCCTTCTCCGGAAGAGTGGATCGCCTCGCCATTAAAGCGAACCCAAAAGCGGGGCGGCTCCATGGTGCGCGAGCGGAAGCGCCAGGCGATCGAGACGCTCCAGGACATCGCCAGCCAAAGTGCGGCGGTACAGAGCGGGACGGCAAGCATATAGGGCGCGGCGTCCCACCCTAGAGGCAGCGGCAGCCGCTCTGCCGCCAGAACTGCCAGCAGAACGAGGCTCGCGCACATCGACCCAGCCAGAAGGACGAACAGCCCGGCCTGTGTCATCGACCAGCGGAATTCGCGCCAGAGCCGCTTGCGCCGGTTCGGTCTCTTCATTCGCACCTCGTCCAAAAAATCAGGGCTGTGCGCTCAGCCGCTCGATCATCCCAATCACTGCCCGCATCTGTAAAGCATCGCGCTCCAAAAAGCGGGGTCCAGTGTATCCCCACCAGTCCCAGCAGCCTTTCGGATTGAGCGGACTGCTCACGACCTGCGGGAAAAGCAGCGCGATCCTGTTGCTCTCGGCCCAGCGCGCATATCCCGATCCCTTCGCAAAGCGGTCGCCGAGTTCCGCTCGCCCCTGACGGCAGCCATGGAACACGATATGTACTGCGCAGCCGGACCCGGACCGGCAGGCTTGCGGTATATAGGCCAGGCCCAGCGTATCGAAATTGCCCTCGCCGGGCTGTTCGACGTAATCACGCTGTTCGAAGAGCAGGAAGCTCTCCTCGTTCGCACTCGAAGGAGGGTTGAGCGGACCGAGCAGCCATTTCAGGATTTCGCCCGCCTGATCGTAATCGCAATCGTTGAGAAAAGGCGGGCCGGACTTGCCGCAGACAAGCCCATCTTCCAGCGTTAGAAACGCATGAGCCGCCTTATCCTGCTTCACGTAAATTATGTTCGACTCGCCTATTCCAGCGGCGCGATAGAAATCACGAGCGGCATCGACCACACCGCGCTCCACCGTATCGTCCCTGCTGCTTGAGAAAAGATAGACCTTATCGTCCCGCAGCGATGCGATGGGATCGATCTTGCCCGCTTCCGCCAGCCTTTCCGCGTGGGCGAAAAGCATCCTCGCATTCGGAACGGTCGAGAAAATCCAACCGTCCGCCGTGCATTTGTTGAGCGCGCGCGAAAGGTTCCAGCTCAAGACGAGCGGCCAGTAAGGGTTCGAGTCGCCGGCCGGGCTCCGGGCGCAGCCATAAGGGCCGCCTGCAACGAGCGCCGCGCCAGTCACTGTACGAGAATTGGCAACCTGGAACTGGCCCGCCATGTATGCCCCGGAGGAAAGGCCCGAAACCGTCGTCCGGCTCAGATCGGCGCCGATTGCGGGCAGCGGATCGGCGAGAGATGTCGATGCATAACCGAACGTGGCGAGCGCGAGCACTGCTGGTACTGCCGACGCCAAAATCTTCCTAATTGAAGAGCCAGTCGAACAGACCGCGCTGTCTCCCGCGTCCCTGACCCCGATTGTCATCATACCAGGGGCGCTCCTGAAACTGTTGTTGCGGTTCCGGCTTGGGTTTCGGGGGCGCACGAAGCTCATGCGCGCTGACCACGCCTTCCGCATCGGTCACGACGACACCCGTTTTCGACCAATCCCATCTCGCCTCAGCGCCGCTCGCGATGAAAGGCTCGATTGAAATAACGATTTGCCTTCGAATGTCCACTATCGCCACAAATTCGAAACGATCCGTTTCCCGCGTAGCCCCCGGGGTGCTGCCGCCCGAGTAGCGAAGCAACCCAAAACCCTGGAGATAATCGGACAAGGGCGTCCAATCAAGGATCGCCGGATCGCCCTCGCCATGCATTTCAAGAAGAACCTTGAGCTTTGGATAGGTAGAATTGACAGCTACGTAGCGGCCTTTGAAAGGACTTACAATATCCCACCCCATTACGCTTTCGGTAATGGGCTGAAGGGGACGATCCTCTTCTCCGGATAGTTTTTTCAGCGATTCAGCAACGCCATCGATAAACGGATCGAATTCCAGAGCCTGCTTATATGCTATGATCGCAGCGTCTTTGTTATTTCGGGCTTCAGCTATCTTGCCGCGAATATTGTAAACTTCGGCATAGTTCGAGGCGATCTGTGCGGCTCTGTTCAGATCCGCCTCTGCGCGATCGAAATCGTTCAAATAGAAGAATGCTTCGCCCCGGCGGTAGTATGTCTCGGCCAGCTTCGGGTCGAGCGTACTCGCCAGATCGAAGTCCGCCAGAGCTTCCTCGTATCTTTTGCGGGCGATTTGCGTCGCTCCACGTCCGATATAGGCTTGCGGATTTTGCGGGTCGAGTTCGATCGCCTTAGTGAAATCCTTCAGCGCCGGGACGGTCTTTCCCTGTTTGAGATACACTTGCCCCCGTCCGACATAGAGATCTGCATCAAGAGGTGTCAGATTGATCAGCCTCTCATAGTCGGCGAGCGCGTCTTCCTCCCGCTCAAGACGCTGAAAAATAACCGCGCGGCTGCGATATGCGGCGGCATACTTGCCGTTCAGGGATATCGCCCGCGTAATGTACCGAAGGCCCGCATAAGGACGGCCAAGCAGTTCCTGGACCTGGGCGCGTCCATTATAAGGCGCAGCGTTGGTTGGCATCAGCTCGATCGCCCTGCGAAAATCGTTGAGCGCTTCTTCATGCCGGCCCAGCTGCAAGTAGGCGTTACCGCGATTATTGTAGGCAGCGCCGTAAGCAGGCGCGAGAGAAATGGCGCGGTTGAGATCGGTGAGCGCTTCTTCATACCGACCGAGATCGAACAGAACGTTGGCGCGATTATTATAAGTTGCGGCCGATCCGTTAAACAGCTCGACCGAGCGGTTGAAATCCTTCAGCGCGTCGCCGAGATTCGCCAGCCGCCAATGAGCGACCCCCCGGTCGTTGTGTATGCTGGCAAGTCTCGCCGATGGCAGGTCCGGCTCGGACAGGGCTTTGTCGAACGACAGAACCGCCTGATCGAACTTGCCGCGCAAAAGCGCAGAGGTGCCCTCCTGAATACGCACCAGCGCTGTGTCCGTTGCGGCGGCAAGGGGTTGCGCCAAGGCAACGCACATCCCTGCAATGAGTAGCGTTCGCTTCATCTCGTTGAATATCCGTGTGCTCTTACGCACCATAGTGTCTATTGTGCTAAAATTCCTGATCATGAAGCTACAATGCACGATAAGAAGAGCCTGCTGTAATCGCGGGCCATAGTCAATAAGCTGAGCGAGCGCCGAGTGAGGATCGCAAAGTTGTGTTTGTCGAGTTGGCGTTTAGGAGAACTGGCGTTGAGACACCTATTCTGGATTGCGCTGTTCGGTGTGCTTATCTGCATTAGCAGCGCGAGCCATGCTCAGAATACCAATAGTTCCAATGGCGATCTCGGCTGGCCGGAAGTGCCTGAAATCGGAGAACAGCCAGTCAACGGGTCAGTATCATCGGCGGATCAGGGCCAGGGAGCCGCGCTGAGAGCCTGGCCTGGGACCGATAGGCTGTCGACCTACTCGCCGCCGACTGCGGCCGCTAACTCCAACTCCCCAGCCAAAACGCCAGCGCTGCCGCCGCCGCTCACGTCCGAACCGGCTTTGCCTCCCAATAGAGTGACCGTTGAGCGCGAGATTTCACCGCGTCCTTTGCGCCGCACTCCCGACTTGCCGGTGCGGTTGATCGAACGGACCGAGCGCCCGGCTCCGGGGGAAACTGGGAAGGGCGCTGCCGAACGCGGCGCACAG
>CAYVJO010000335.1:3834-4074 GCA_964451735.1 uncultured Hyphomicrobiaceae bacterium
GAAACGCCAATCGCATTGAGCAAGGCAGGCGATCCAGCTCCGCTTGCGGCGTCTGCTCCGGAAAGGTCCAGCGCCAAGGCCGTGGACGATGAACTCGCTTCATGGATCGGACAGTTGCTCACGGTATCTTTCGACGGCTTCTCCCCGGAGGAAGCAAGCGTTGCTCAACTGATTGGCTGGTTGGAGAGCGGGCAAATCGGTGGCGTGCTGATTACCGAGCGTAATGTCAGATCCGCAGAG
>CAYVJO010000336.1:0-4072 GCA_964451735.1 uncultured Hyphomicrobiaceae bacterium
CAACTTCTTCGCTGCAGCCGGATATGAGCCGGATTAAACCGAAAACGCTCTAGTGGAGCGGCTTCGCTTCCTTGTGTGATGCCATGCTTCAAGTTTATAACAAAATGTCGAGAAAACCTTTACGAAATCTGTGCTTGAACCAACCTGCTCCGCCACTCAACAGGCTTTATACCAGCCTAACGACAGCGTGCCTGGCAGCAAACAGCGCTTTTTCCGTTTGTTAAGAGTATCAGCCCAATTTTCTTAAATTCCGAACCTACCTGAATGTTCGCAAGCGTTCTTTAATGAATGACGCCTAGATTATGCTCATGGGACGCGAGATGAAACTTGCGTCTTTAAATAAAATCGACATCCCCGCGATACCGCAATCTGTAACGTGTTCAGGAGACACTCATGTACAGCTTGATTCAAAAATTCCTCCGTGACGAACGTGGCGCCACCTCGATCGAATATGGTCTGATTGCCGCTGGCATCGGCGTTGCTCTCATTACGCTGGTCGGCCAGGTTGGCGATGATATCAAAACCATCTTCACAGGTGTTCACGACCAGCTCAATACGTTCAACAGCGCTGGGCAATAACGCGCCCGTTTCCCAAATGGGTAGAAGCGGTCCCGGAGCCGCATTCTACCCATGCTATGCCGGATGGCGGCCTCACCGTGGGCAGTTTTCCGCAAAGCTCTGAAATCCTAACATCGACTGGTCCCATGCAGATATCCATTTCAAAGTTCATCGCACAGGAGAAGGGGTCGGCGGCGTTGGAATATAGCCTGGTCGCGGCGGCTGTTGCCATTGGCGTTCTGTCCGCCATTTCGGCTTTAGGCAATGCAGTGGGCGAAATTTATCAGATCTTGCTTTCGGGGCTTGCTGTGATCGACAGCTTTCTAAACACTTGAGACGCTCTGAGCGCGCTGTTTGGTTTTCCGCCCGATCTTGCGATCACGCGCGTGCATCCTCTTCATGCTTATTGCTCCTCCCATGACAATGCCCTCATTTTTTCTCATTCTGCCCGCGCTCATGGCTTTCGCCGCCAGCTATGATTGTCTGACAAGACGGATTACAAATGGCCTCTGCCTCTTGGTGTCGGCTGCTTTTTTCGTGGCAGCGATCCTCGCCGGACTCCAGCCCAGCGCAATTCTGATGCATTGTTCGTGTGCTCTGGTGGCGCTTGCGTTCACTTTCGTTCTGTATGGAAAAGGCTGGATCGGCGGCGGCGACGCCAAGCTGTTTGCGGCAGGCACTTTATGGTTCGGCTGGGGTAGCCTTGCCAGTTTCGCGGCCGTAACGGCCATTGCGGGCGGCCTTCTCGCAGCAAGCGCGCTTATGCTGCAATATTTGCGCGCCCAGTATGCCCCGTCATGCACAGAACCGATAGGCCAAGACTTTGAGCTGCCATACGGCGTGGCGATCGCTTGCGCCTCGCTCGCCATTTTTCCATCCAGTCTATGGATACACGCACCTTTTGCATGAGCACCACACAAGAAAAAAGGGCGGCGCAATAGGCCGCCCCAGTTACTCAAATGGAGGAGAGCTCAGGCACTGTAGTAAAGATCGAATTCAATCGGATGTGGCGTCATACGGTAGCGATCATGTTCTTCCGTCTTCAAATCGATGTAAGCATCGATCTGGTCATCGCTAAAGACACCGCCCTGCTTGAGAAATTCGCGGTCGGCGTCGAGATTTTCGAGGGCCTCAAGCAGCGAACCCGATACGGTTGGAATATTTTTTAGCTCCTCGGGCGGAAGGTCATACAAATTCTTGTCTATCGGATCGCCCGGATGCGTGCGGTTGGCGATCCCATCCAGTCCTGCCATAAGCATCGCGGAGAAAGCCAGATACGGGTTGGCCAGCGGATCCGGGAAGCGGATTTCGACACGTTTTGCCTTCGGGCTCGACACGACCGGAATTCGGCAGGAGGCTGAACGGTTGCGCGAGGAGTAAGCCCGTAGAACCGGCGCCTCATAGCCGGGAACCAACCGTTTGTAGGAATTGGTCGAAGGATTGGTGAAGGCGTTGATCGCTTTTGCGTGCTTTAGAATGCCACCGATGTAGAACAGGCAGGTTTCGGACAGATCTGCGTAAAGATTGCCTGCAAAAATCGGTGTCTCACCTTTCCAGATGGACTGATGACAATGCATGCCTGAGCCATTGTCACCAAAGACCGGCTTGGGCATGAAAGTAGCTGTCTTGCCGTAATTCTGCGCAACCATGTGTACGACGTATTTGTAGATCTGCATATTATCGGCCATACGAGTCATTGGACCGAATTTAATGCCGAGTTCGTGTTGAGCTGCGGCGACTTCGTGGTGATGCTTCTCAATGGCCACACCCATTTCCGCCATGACGGAGAGCATTTCTGAGCGAATGTCCTGGGCGCTATCAACTGGTGGTACGGGAAAGTATCCGCCTTTCGTGCGCGGACGATGTCCGAGATTGCCCATTTCATATTCGGTGCTTGTATTGGTTGGCAATTCCGTCGAGTCGAGCTTGAACCCGCAATTATACGGATCAGACGAAAAGCGGACATCGTCGAACATGAAGAACTCGGCTTCCGGTCCGAAGAAAATCTTATCGCCTATGCCGGTTTCGCGAAGGTAGGCTTCCGCCTTACGCGCGGTTCCGCGCGGGTCACGATCGTAACGTTCGCCTGTGGAGGGCTCCAGCACGTCGCAAAATATCGCAATGGTGGATTGAGCAAAGAACGGATCGACATGCGCGGTTTCGGGATCTGGCATGAGAGTCATGTCAGACTCATTGATGGCCTTCCAACCCGCTATCGAGGAACCGTCGAACATCACGCCCTCCGCAAAAGCGGCTTCATCCATGAGCGACACTTCCATGGTAACGTGCTGCAATTTTCCACGCGGATCGGTAAAACGCAGATCGACGAATTTTATGTCTTGATCCTTCATTTTCTTAATGACTTCGGTAACGCTAGTCATTGGACTCCCTCATGCTGGGTTATAGAGTAGATTTAGAGCTGACCTGTGCAGCCATGTGTCTGTTAATTTGTAACCGTCATTTATGCTATGGCGACCAGGCCGGCTGCTCGGTGGGCATAGCGCCGATATGCGGATCAGGTGAAAGGTCTAAACGCGTTTTCAAATAGCGTCCACACCGGTCTCGCCTGTCCGTATGCGGATCGCATCCTCTATGGCATAGACGAAAATCTTTCCATCGCCTATACGCCCAGTCCTTGCAGCGTTTTGAATAGCTTCAATGGCTTTTTCCACGAGTTCATCGGAAAGAACGATTTCGATTTTCACTTTTGGCAGAAAATCAACGACATATTCTGCGCCGCGATAGAGCTCCGTGTGTCCCTTCTGACGTCCGAACCCCTTCGCTTCGGTTACGGTTATGCCTTGCAGGCCAATGTCCTGAAGCGCCTCCTTGACCTCGTCAAGCTTGAACGGCTTGATTATAGCTTCAATCTTCTTCATTTCGTTCACCCCTCCCGCTGCGACTTCAGCATCACTGGCATCATATGGCTTGACTGCCGTCGCTTGCCTGCAAGCACGCTTTGTGCCAATTCGCCTTCCCAGAGCCTGACGTTTGTGGTTTCGACAAAAAAATCCACCCCCGCCAACGAATTGAGCCTAATCAAAGCAGTCTTTTGCATAAAAATTATGCATTTGCATTAAATTTAAGCATAAATATGCAAATGCTACTCAAACCACCCGCATTTTTGTCGCCTTGGGTCCACGACGGCGCAGGAAAGCTTTTTACGCACAGCATTTTCTACACCTCGCCATAAATTTCAGCTAAGTTCTATCATCTTCACCGTTCTGAAAAACGCGTTCCAAGTGGGTAGGCTGTCCATTGCTTGAACTTCTTACTGCGGACGAAATGCTCCGCGCCGAACAGATCACGATCGCTAACGGCACGCCGAGCATCACCTTGATGGAAAATGCAGGGCGCGGCGTCGCCGAGGAGGTTGTCAGGCGCTTCCCGCGCGGGAGCAAAGTTGTTGTGTGCTGCGGCCCTGGAAATAATGGCGGCGATGGTTTCGTGTGCGCCCGAACGCTTCGCGAGCGGGGATATCAAGTGCGGCTCGGGCTTCTTTGCAAGCCGGAGG
>CAYVJO010000337.1:0-4063 GCA_964451735.1 uncultured Hyphomicrobiaceae bacterium
TTGTTCACGCCGACTGTGACCGGCCGATGCGGCTGCGCGGCCTCGGCGAGACTTGGCCGGATCTCCACCTGAGCATGGTCATCGGAGGCGCGAGCGCCATCGGGCGCAGACAATGTCAAGCACACCAGCGCGGCCAGAACGGCCCGCATCACATCCGGATTGGCATTTTTCCTCATCGACTTCCCCCACCGTCTGTGACGCCCGCGGGCTGCCGCCCGAATTTCATGATTCTCACGCTCGGCTCTGTATCGGCAGACAATGGTTCGCCGGCGCCTATGCCGCCGAGCGCTGCGACATCGCCAGCAGGGATCAAGGCCAGCGAAAGCTCGCCGCTCGCTTTGGCGCTTTCGATGCTCCGGGCCTGCTCAGGCGTCAGTTCCAACGTCGCGGTGCGGCCATCGGCGTTTTTCTGCCCTGCATGGATGGACTTGCCGATAGCGAGCACCTTGACGCTTGTCAGGATCGTATGCGCCATCAGGCGCTGCGGCCGGCCCTCGCTGCGTTGCCGCGTCCAAATCACATCCACCCGGTCGCCCGGCTGGATGAGCCCGCCCGCCGCGCTTTCCTCCTTGAGCGGAATAGCTGACGCCCGCATTCCTGGCGCGATCAACGCGGCGGCAAGGCTCCCCTCGCCAGGGCGGATGAGCTTAGCCTCGACCATCGGTTCGCCCTCAAGAAGCGGATAACGTGCGAGCGCGGGCAGGAACCGCTCACCCTTGCTCCCCCGCCGGCGTGAAACCGCATTTGCGGGTAGCACATCGGCGGTCCAGCGCTGCCAGCTCAGATCGGCTTCGCTGACCTTTTCCCCCGCCGCGACGGGACGGCGCACCACCAGAATCTCGACCTCAGGCGCAGCGGGCTGCTCCACACGCGGCGGCGGCGCTTCGACCGTCCTGCGCACCAAGGCTGCTGCTCCGATCGCGGATCCGGCAGCTATGATCAGCACCAACCCGCGCGCCAGCCGCATGATTTAACCCCCATTATCCACGTAACATCACGCTCGAACTTTGCGTTTCCATCCCAAACCGCGGCTTAAGCCTTCGATTGGATCGATGCGCAAAGATTTGCCGAGAAATGGTCAACAGGGAGTTAATTCGACGGATAAGGATGAATACGGATCGTGTATAACCCTTATGGAATCGCAGGTTGTACAATTAAAAAAATGATGCAAATTGGCAACTTCACAACAAATGAGTCGTTACTTAGGCGGAAACACGAATATTAAACAGACGCAAGGCGTGTCAATTCTGAAGCTATAAAGTTGGTATGGGTAATCTTGAGCATCAAAACTGCTATTCGCTTGCTCGTTCAGGTTTTCAACTGACTCCAGTTTATGTTGCGTATGAGTGTTTATACCGATGCGGGTTTCTGTCCCAATCCTTGCGCGCGGCTTGATCCTTTTCGTCGCACTACCTCTGGCCGGCGGCCTGGCTAGCGCTCAAAGCGCGGGCGGCATATCCCCGGAGGTTCGGATCACCCTGCAAGGTCACATCGCCCCCCGCTGCGATCTGTCTGGGGCGGCAGCAACTCTCGATCTTGGCGAGGTCGAGCCCTCCGCCGGCGGACAAAAACAGTCTGATTTCCAGCTTAGCTGCAACGCGCCTTTTATATACCGCTTATCGTCGGCCCAAGGCGGCTTGCGTCCTGAGAATGCTGCTGGAGGCGGGTTTGCGGCGCAACTGGCCTATCGGGCCACACTCATCATCGAGGCCGATGGCGGGGGCACGGCAAGCATCGACTGCTCAAGCGCCGAGCTTGTCCTGCCTGAGGGTCCTTGCGTTGGCGCGTCGGGCGACAGCGCGACCGCGGCGGCGGCAATTCTGACGGTGCGCTGGGACGCGCCGTCCGCGCCGCTCATCGCCGGACAGTATACGGACAATCTGGAAATGTTTTTCAGCATCGCACATTGAGTCCACGCGGGAGCGCGGAGACGTTTAGAGGGAAAATTTGGAGGCAAGAAAATGACTTAAACACGAAGAATCGCTTCAGGCTTCAACGATGATTTTGTGTACTAGAGTAGAATGGGGAACGAAATATGAAACGCTATATTTTTGCTGCGAGCGCTCTTGCGGCCATTTGCGCCTTGCCCGCAATCGCAGGCCCGATCAACCACGCCATTCAAGTTAAGGCGACTGTCGGAGAGTTTTGCAGCCTTGGCTCGCCGAGTTTATTAGGGACGGGGTTTTCCGGTGAGTCGGAGACAGGCTCGACCTTTACAGTCGGCATTGAGGGTTTAGAGACATCACTAACACAAGGCTCAATTGCATTTGCAAACGCATCCTGTAATGCCAATGCAACAGTTTCCATCTCCCGCAACGGTTTGAAAAAAAGCGGCATAAATAACCCGACCGAAGGTTTCAAAGATGAAATTCCCTACACCTTCCAGTTTACTTGGGGAACTTGGGGAAATAGTGTTGATGAAGAGCTCCAACCAAATATAAATGGCAATAATGCAATAACAAATATTCCAGTAGGTCCCATACATGCAGAAGCTAGTATGACAATCATGGTCGCAGCAGACTTCGGCCCCCTTATCAAAGGCGAGTATACCGACACGGTGACGGTCACGATCACGCCAAGCTCATAACAACCGGCTCCCTCGACCTCTGCGTCCCGGCTCGCCTCGACGCCAGCCGGGGCCCCCTCTGCCGCCGTTGCCAGATCAGCCAGGATTTCGCCATGCGTATCAGCCCGCCGCGCGTCTTTACCCGCATTATCTCCGCCTTTTCCAGCCTCGTTTTTCTAGGCCAAGCCGCCGCCATGACTGTCGAGCCCATGTCCCTGGATATGGCGGCAGGTGGCAAGGCGGCCCGTCACTCCATCAAGGTCTCGAACCCGGGCGCTAAGCCTCTCCCAGTCGAGATAACCACCGCCCGCCTCGAACTCGGACCCAATGGCGAGCAGACAACAAGGCCGTCTACTGAGGATTTTCTTATCTATCCCGCCCAGGCGATGATCCCGCCCGGCGCATCGCAGGTGTTCCGTGTCCAATGGATCGGCGATCCTGGGATCGAGAAGAGCCAGACCTACAGGTTCAGCATCTCACAAGTCCCGGTCAAACTGCCCGAAGGCGTCAGCGGCATCCAGATCGTCATGAATTTCGCCGTAACTGTCAATGTCGCCCCTCTTCAGGGTACCTCCGACATCGTGGTGACAAGCGCGGCCCCGGTTGCGGGCCAGAACGGTAAGCGGCTCGCCGCCGTAACGGTCAGGAACTCCGGCAATATCCATGCCCTTTTGCAGAAATCCTCGATCCGTCTCTCGGGCGGGTCATGGTCGGCCGAAATGTCGCCGGGCGAGATCGCCCAGAAAGTCGGGCTTGGCATCGTGCAGCCGGGCAAAGAACGTCGATTCGTGCTGCCGGTCGAGGTGCCGGGAAACATCTCGAAAATCGACGCCGTGGTGACATTGCGCCCGGAAGGCTGACCAGGGCAGACAGGCTGCCCGCATCCGACATAAGGCGGGGCGCTCGGCCAGCGGAGTTTCCGCTCAAGTGGACGCCGGTTGAACGTAAGAAATTGCGATCAGACAAAAAGGCAGAGCCTTGATCTGTGTCCACCGGATCAAAAAAGGCTCTAGCGCTGTTTTGCGTATGAGGCCGCTTTTCGATGATCCGGTGTTACGGGATTGGGCGATGGCGTGTGGCACGGCAGATGTTTGGCGCAGTGCGCAGGCGTTGTCGAACCGGGACGGGCCTCGCAACGCTGGCGACGCTTGCTCTGGCTGCCGTGATCTGTGGGCGCGCCCTAGCCGCGGCGGGAGATGCAGCCCCCAACGGCCCGCTCATCAACCCGACCAACCGCATCTTGGAAATGTCTCTTCCGCTCCAGTACGGCAAGTTCTACCTCGGCGACCTGAGCGCCCGGCTAACGCCAGATCAGCGGGTCGAGCTTCCCCGCGCGGAGCTGCTCGCCGCCGTCAAGCCGCTTTTACGCGAAGACGCCCTCTCCGCCATGAGCGCCGCGATGGTAACGGCTGGTGAAGGCGAGCATATCGATATCGCAGCGCTCTGCGCTAAGGGTTTCGATTTCCGCTTCGACCCGGAACGTGTCAGCGTCATTTT
>CAYVJO010000338.1:0-1811 GCA_964451735.1 uncultured Hyphomicrobiaceae bacterium
TCAATTTCAATCGCACATGAGGCATTTTTGATTCACTTGTTAATGCAGGTTGCCTTAGTGTCGCCACGCCCCGGCGCTTCCTCGGGTTTCCAGGCGTCCGTCAAGCTACCGGCAGATGGTGCGACCGCTTCTAGGCAGTCAGGCGTTGCCACTCATTAAACAGATGCGCGGCAAGCAGGTCACCTTAAACCGCTTGCTTGGCCGATTGCCGTTTTACCATCGGGTTGGGAACGTCGGGTCTGATGACAGCAAGGCAAGCATCGCGTGAGCATTGTGCCGTTCTGGCGCATCATCGACCCCGGCAGCAAGATTGCGAGGCGCCTGTCCTGCGACGACAGCATAATCGTCCACTTCCGGACCATCGAGACGGCGGGCAGTTCCGAAGGCTGACAGAGCCAATCTTGAAATCGACATGGAGCCTAAAAAACTATAGTCTTTAAGAATCTGTAACAATAGTCGGTATAAATAGGTTAGCATGAGCGTCGTCAACATCAAAGTTAAAGCCATGGCAGTGTTTATTGACGATGGCAGGCTGCTTTTGACCGATGGTTTCGACCATGTCAAACAGCGTGCTTATTACAGACTACTGGGCGGCCATATCGAGTTTGGCGAACGCTCCGAGGAAACTTTAAAGCGTGAAATGCTTGAAGAGCTTGGCGCGGATATCGAAGTCTTGTCGCAACTCGGCACGGTGCAAAATCATTTCACCTATGAGGGCAGGCGTTACCATGAAATTGCTTTCATACATCACGCCCGTTTCCTGAATGACGATTTCAATCGCCGCAACGACTTGCGAAATCTGGAATCGTCACATGAAGAGATTTTCCGATGGGTGCCAATCTCAGAAGCGTTAAACGGCCCTCTTCCAGTCTATCCCGCCGCAGACTATCAACGTTTTATCTCCAAGATCGGCGTGGATACTTAAATCATATTGTCTGTCGGGCGCGGTTCGAAATACCCTATTTCCGCTAAATCGCCCTTCAGTTTTCTCCAGGATGCATCGGTCAGCTCCGCAAGCGGCGGGTGTACGCGCCGCCATTCGGGGTCACGATGATTTTCGGCAAGGATGCGTTTCACCGCCGGGATGAGCGGATAGCTCGCGATTGCGTCGCGGATCTGAAGCGCCGCAAGCAGCCGCGCGCGACCCTCCAGGTGGTTTTTGTTTTTCCAACCGTGCGACACGATTGCGCCGGTCACATTTACTGTTCCCGAGATGCATCCGGCGAATGCAGCATCAGGTGCTTTCGCGAGCATAGCTTCGGAGCCGGGGAATATGGAAATCGAGGGAATTTGGGTTGCAAATGCGATCGTCTGCTTGCTGTCACCGGTTGAGTCCTTGACGCCCGCTATAATCTCAGGGAAGCGCGCTGCTAGGCTTTCTACCACGCGCAGTGAATAGGAAACGCCCGCAAACTGCGGGATATGATAAAGATAAATCCCCAGCTTCCCTCGACATGCGCGCTCAATCAGCGCCGCGACATAAGACACCAGCGCGTCCTCGGCAATATCCTTATAGTAAAACGGCGGAAGCAGAAGCGCTCCGGCAAATCCAAGCTCGCTGGCCGCGCGCGTCAACTCGACGGCATCCCCCATCGCCGCCGCGCCGGTTCCGACCATGAAACGTTCCATCGGCAGGTCCGCTTTCGCAATCGCTTCCATGACGGCGATCCGCTGCGCAACCGTAAATGACGTTGCCTCGCCCGTTGTTCCGAGCAGATTGACGCCATCGCAGCCGCCTTCGCCAAGCAGCCAGCGGCAATGACGCCCGAGAGCCTCGACTTCGCGGTCGAGAACTACTTCGCAGTCATGTA
>CAYVJO010000338.1:1821-4062 GCA_964451735.1 uncultured Hyphomicrobiaceae bacterium
CTGATCGATCGAAAAATCCTGCCGGAGCGGCGATGCGGCGGCCGCGAAAATTCCAGTCAATCTGTCCATGGCATACTCAAACTTCCGCTGATACCGACCAATATCGCTGCACCCGTCGGCCCGCAAACGGAAATATCATGCATGAAGCGACGTTTCTCTTGAAACCAAGCGGCGAAGATCATAAGACAACAGTCCTGTTAAGGGGCCATAGCTCAGTTGGGAGAGCGCGTGAATGGCATTCACGAGGTCGCGCCGGACTTCAGATCAGCATCGGCTACAGCGCGTCATGTATGTGTTTAAGAGCCGGATTTGCCCGAAAACCGCTTGTCACCAAGGTAAAGGTGCTTCATTGAAGCGTTGAGGCTTTGCTTATGAGTATGTCGGCGTCGAACATATGTTTGCTGTTGCAGAACTCGCAGGTCACCTCGACCCGCCCATCCTGGGCCATGTCCTCGATATCGGAGCTTGAAAAACTGGCGAGCATTTGTTCGACACGTTCGCGCGAGCACTGGCAGAATGCGGAAATCTCAGTCGCATCGAATGCTCTTACTCGTTCCTGGTGAAAAAGCCGGTAAAGCAGCCTTTCGGGCGCAAGCGTTGGATCGAGAAGCTCGTGATCCTCCACAGTCGAGGCGAGGAGCCGCGAGCGCGTCCAGGCGTCCTCAGTATCGTGACCGTTCGAGCCGGTTACGCCGCCTTCATCCGTCAGTTTCTGCACCATCAAACCGCCAGCTCGCCAGGACCAGGCGCCGGGCTGATTATCTCGGCCGCCTTCATAGTGGCGCGCGATTGCGATCTTTATGAAGGTTGGAAGCTGCTCGGATTGGCGGAAATAAAGGTCGGCAGCCTCGGAAAGATTGCCGCCTTCGAGCGGAACGATGCCTTGATAGCGCTCCATATCCGGCCCTTGATCGATGGTCATGGCTAGATGACCCTCGCCGAGCAACGCGGCGCGCAAATTGGCCGAGTTGCCGGCCGCATCGATTGCGTTGGCGTCGTAGCTGACATAGCCGCGAATATTGCCAGGCGCATAATAGTGGGCGACAAGAAAGCTAACCGGCCCCTGGCTTGAGGTTTGCAAAATGAATTTGCCGTCGAACTTCAAGGAGGCGCCAAGCATTGCGGTCAGGGTCATGGCCTCCCCAAGAAGGTTGGATACCGGCTCGGGATAGTCATGCTTGCCAAGCACGGATGTAATCGCTGGCCCCATACGCACGAGCCGACCTCTAGCGCCGGACGACTCGATTTGAAAGGGAAGCACGAAATCATCGGCTGCTCTGCGGTATTCGTCTGCCATGGGCTCTTTTTCTGGGCTGCGTTAGGTCGCTTTAAGACACCACGCCAAAATGGCGCTCTGGGCGTATACCCGGTTCTCCGCTTCATCGAACACGACGGACTGAGGTCCGTCGATAACCTCATCCGTTACCTCCCGCCCGCGTTGGGCTGGCAGGCAATGCATGAATATAGCGTCCGGACCGGCCGATTTCATCACCGCGCGATTCACCTGATAGTCCTTGAGCAGCGCGATACGCCGGTCTTCGTCCTCCTGCCCCATCGAAACCCAGACATCGGTGACGATGCAATCCGATCCGCTTGCCGCTTCTAAAGGGTCCTCGCTGAGCAGAAGCCTGGCACCTTCACTCGCCGCCCAAGCCAGCGTTTCCTCTGTCGGTTGTAACGATTTCGGAGCCCCTATGGAAAGCGTGAAGTTGAAACGAGCGGAGGCATGAATCCAGGAAGTCGCGACATTGTTCGCTGCATCACCGATCCAGCTAATGGTGCGTCCGGAAACGGGACCCTTCTTTTCTTCGAAGGTCATCACATCGGCAAAAATCTGACATGGATGGGAGCGGTCCGTCAGGCCGTTGATCACAGGAATGTCGGCATAGCGGGCCAGCTGCACGAGATTGTCATGGCAGACCGTTCGCAGCATCAACGCATCGACATATCGAGAGAGCACGCGCGCGGTGTCTGCGACCGTTTCACCGCGTCCGAGCTGCATATCGGTGCTGTTCAAGACGATGGACTCCCCGCCAAGTTTCCTCATGGCGATGTCGAATGAAACCCGCGTACGCGTCGATGGCTTTTCGAACATCATCACGAGCGTCTTGCCGCGTCCAAGACGGCCGTATCGCTGTCCTCCCTCTTTCAGATCGCGTTTCATAGCATGAGCCGTCGCCAGAATATGGCTGAGCGTGTCCGCGTCGAAAGTATCTATATCTATGAAGTGCCGTGTAACCA
>CAYVJO010000339.1:0-4055 GCA_964451735.1 uncultured Hyphomicrobiaceae bacterium
CGGCCTCCCGGTGTTCCGCCTGCCGCCGGTCTCCCGGGAAATCGACAAGCTTCTGAAATCGCAAAGTCTATTCCCGGAGCGCTGCCATCTGATCGGCGTTTACGCACTGGGCAAGTCGCAAAGGTTGATTGCAGAATTGCGCCAGGCTGGTTACGACAGGCCCGTTTATTTGCATGGGGCGCTCGTTAAGCTGTGCGAGACTTATGAGACGCTTGGCGTCAAACTGGGCGATGTAAGGCCGGCTGCCGGCGTAGCGAAACAGGATTTGCGCGGCGAGATCGTGCTCGCTCCGCCGAGCGCTGTGTCCGACCGCTGGTCGCGCCGGCTGCCCGACCCTGTGACTTGCGCTGCGTCGGGCTGGATGCAGGTTCGCGCACGCGCTAAACAGCGTCTTGTAGAATTGCCCATGGTCATCTCCGATCATGCTGACTGGGACGAATTGACCGCGACGATGAAAGAGACAGGCGCGGGCGAGATCTGGGTCACGCACGGACGTGAGGAGGCGCTTGTACATTATGCGGGCACAATCGGCGTCAAGGCGCGAGCACTATCGTTGCTGGGCTATGAGGAAGACGAGATCGAATGACGGAAACGGTATTGACAAATGCCCGGATCGTCCTGGCCGATCAGGTAATGGAAGGCACGGTCGTAACGCGCGGCGATGCGATCGCCGAGATTGACGAGGGCAGGTCCGGGCTCTCCGCAGCCATCGACTGTGAAGGTGATTTTCTGACGCCCGGCTTCATCGAGCTCCACACCGATAATCTCGAACGGCACGTCATGCCGCGCCCTGCAACATTCTGGCCCTGTGAGGCTGCAGTGCTCGGGCATGACCGCGAAATTGCAGCCGCCGGGATAACGACCGTCTTCAACGCGCTCAATGTCGGCGAAGTCCACAGCCGCTCGGCGCGCGTGGCGCTCCTGTCGGAGATGCATGACGCTATCGAGGAGCACATTGCCGGAGGCGCGCTCAAGGCGGACCATTATTTCCATTGGCGTTGCGAAGTCAGCTATGGCGGGATGATCGAGCTTTTAGAGCCGCTTCTGGATCACAAACGCTTGCGTCTCCTCTCGATCATGGATCATACGCCCGGACAGCGCCAATTCACCGATATCGCGCGATACAAGGAGTACTACCAAGGTAAATTCGGCATGAGCGAGGAGGAACTTGCCGAATTCATTGCGCAAAGAACGCAGGATCAGAAGGCACACAGCGCCAGGAATCGCGCGGCTGTGGTTGCTTTCGCCAAAGCCCGCAAACTACGCCTTGCCAGTCATGATGATGCGACGGCGGACCATGTTCAGGAGGCGATCCATGATGGGGTTGATATCGCCGAGTTTCCGACAACAGTGGAGGCGGCGGCAACGGCGCATGGGGCAGGGCTGGCGGTCCTGATGGGCGCGCCGAATATCGTACGCGGCCAATCTCATTCTGGGAATGTGTCGGCGCGGGACCTCGGCGAACGCGGCGTGCTGGATATTCTATCGAGCGACTATGTGCCAGGATCCCTGCTTTACGGGGCGCTCCTTCTGGAGCGGTCCGTGGATGCCATGACTCTGCCAAAAGCGATCGCGACCATCACTCGCAATCCGGCCCGCAGCGTCGGCCTTTACGACCGCGGCGAGATCGCACCTGGCCAGCGCGCCGATCTGGTCCGCTTTTACGCAGCCAAACCGGTTCCTGTTATTCGCGACGTCTGGAAGGCGGGCGATAAAATCGCCTGAAGCCTTGTTGCTTAGCGCATCGGACCGAAAAGTGCGCAGCGGTTTTCGGTCAAATCCGATGCTCTCAAGGCGTCACGGCATCAGCGGAAAGCGGTCAAGGCATTGAAATGCCTTGCCATTGCCGGGATCCGCGCAAAGGCTCAGTGCGTCAATGACGAAATGCTCGCCGCAGAAAGGCGCGATGCGGGGCTTAAGCGCCTTCTCGACGTGGTCCAGCTCATCCTCGTCCAAAGGCCCGGCCAAGGTAATGTGAAAGAAGAACTTACTGAAAATGTAAGGGTAACCGAATTGCTCGAAATGGCTTTGCTCTAGCTGCGAGATATGCGTTCCCCGGCGCGCTCGTTCAGCGTCGCTCAACGGGGCGCGAAAGCGGTCGAAATGGGTCACGCAGTCATCCGCGAGCCATTCAAGATCAGCCCTGGGCACGGCGGGGATGAGCGCAAGGTAGCGCGTAAAGCGATGAAGCCGGAGCGGTCCACTGATAACGCGGCGCCGCCGGGCGCAAAAAACGGCTAGCGACTCCGACAAGGCCGCCGGCTGAGTATTCGGGGCCAGTCGGAAAGGGGCCTTCATCGTCGCATGGAGTCCATAACGGCGCGGGGAGGCAACGGCGCGCACGGCAAGACCAGCGTCATGCCAAGGTGCGGTGTCAAAGCACCCGCTTTTGATCCAGTTGCCGCCGAACCAGTCCTTCTCAAGCAAGCAAAGCGGGGAGTCCGGCCTTGGCGTCCAATAAATCGCATAGCGCTCAAATGTCATATGCCCACTCTGTGCGAACCTTTAAGATTGTGGTTGTAGAAATATCATTAGCAGGTGCATAAAGGGTATTATCGCCACAGAGATATGGCTGTTATGCGTCGCGCTCATGGACAATGAGGGCGTTTTTTGATATCGTTACATTATAAGCATAGTGCCGGATGTAAAAACGTCCGGCATTTTTGTCCTTTGGGCGAATTGCTTTCAACTCAAACCGATGGAGACAATGTGCAAGTTCATGTCCGTGACAACAACGTCGATCAGGCGTTGAAAGCCCTGAAAAAGAAGATGCAGCGGGAAGGCATCTTCCGGGAAATGAAGCTGCGTAACTATTACGAAAAGCCTTCTGAAAAACGCGCCCGCGAAAAAGCTGAAGCCGTGCGGCGCGCCAGGAAATTGGCTCGTAAACGCCAGCAGCGCGAAGGTCTTGTGGTCGGCCGCGGGAAGGGGTAGCTCTGGCTAGATGGATGCCAAGCTTGATGCGCAACCAAATTAGGCCGCATTTCCATAGCACATTATTACGGTTGGCAACGGAGAATATAGAATAGATCTTCGTTGCTTCTATTATATCTGCTCAACATTAGCGGGATGTTCAGCGCGAATGGGCTTGTCATTCAACCCAAAAGCAGGCGCCAATGTTGTTGGCTTGATTGTGCTTGCATCACTTGCTGGCTGCCAAACTGGCGAGGTTGCAAGGCAAGCATCGATCCAGCAGCAAATCGTGCAAACGGAACAAAAAAATAACATCGCTTCGTTGACGGAAGTCATCAAGGCCAACCCGAATGATGCCAATGCGCTCAATCTACGGGGTGCTGCCTATGGGCAGGCAGGTGATTACAATCGGGCGATTGCGGACTTTAACGCTGCCATTGGCATTAATCCGAATTTTCCACAAGCGTTTGCTAACCGCGCATTGATCCACGTGCGTATGAAGCAGGTTCAGCAGGCAGCGGCCGATTATGACCGCGCTCTCGCCATAGATCCAAATTATGCGCCAGCCTATGTGGGACGCGGCAATATATATCGTCTGCAAAAGAATAATCCGCAAGCGATTGCTGATTTTACACGCGCGATCGAGATCGAACCAGGCCCCGTTGCGCATTTCAACCGCGGACTTAGTCGCCAGGCCTTGAACCAGCATGGCGCTGCGCTTGACGATTTTGATAATGCGCTTGGCTTCCGGCCCGACTCCCCTGACATTTTCTACGCCAAGGGCTTGAGCGAAATGGCGTTACAAAAATACGAAACCGCTTTCGACGATTTCTACAAAGCCGCTCAGGGAAGTAAGAATAATTTCGAGGCTTGGGCTCTTAGGGGGCAAGCTGCCGAAGCGATGGGTGCTAAAAAAGAGGCCGCTCGCGCTTATCAGCGGGCGCTGCAAATCAATCCGTCATTCGTACCAGCCCGTCAGGGTCTTGACCGCGTTGGGCGGGACGCGGCGTAAGGTATTTCACTTTCCCGATGTGATTAATGGTGTTGGGCGCACTCGATAAATCTAGTGGTTCGATTCCAACATTTTCATCCCACACGCTCGACCTCCGTGTGCAAATGTTGGAATCAAAGAACCAACTAGC
>CAYVJO010000340.1:0-4029 GCA_964451735.1 uncultured Hyphomicrobiaceae bacterium
ATCACCCCCGCAGACCAAGTACCATGAAACTCGCTACTAATTTCATTGCGAATTAGATTCCGAATTTGGTTAGCAATTTCACCGGGGGAAGCTTTGGGATTGCGTTGTTTTAATATATCGGCAAACTGTTGGTATTTCTTTAATAATTGGTCAGTAGGTAATTTAAAGGTATTTTGCCATTCTGTTTGTATCTGTGATAATTCTTGAGAACTTAACCGTGTGTCTGCATCTCCTTCTCCACTACTAGAAAAGTCCCAACCGTATTCTTCACCAGGCAACTTATCGGGATGATTTCCAGATTTATAGATATTCTTCACTAAATCGGGATGATCCCATTGAATCAAGCTATCAATCACCGCTACCACAGTTTCCCGTCCACCATTGCTGTGTTTCCATGCTTCCGTCGCACGAACATCGGTACGGGCTAAAAGTTGACCGCGTTTGGGTGTACTATTTAAGTGCCACTGTAAGGGTAGTAATTTTGCGGACACAGGAGTATCTTTTGGTTGGGGTAACTGTGCTAATTGCTGTTCCAAGCGTTGAGTAGCATTCGGGGTTTCTGATAAATTAGCTAAATTCGCCAATAGTTGCGATTGTTGGTAGGATGTGGCTTGGATGAAATTGGGTGTAGCAGATTGTACACCTGTGACTTGTGTTAATTGATTTGCTACGTTTAAAATCTCTGTCCCGGATACGGATTTAGAACGGACTAGGTAGCGATTTTTACTAAACCTCAAGGGACGAATCACTTCTAAATCGTGACGTAATAATACCATTTGCCTTTGACTTTCAGGCATATCCCGGTCAAAAGCGATCGCAATTTCGTTGGGTAGGACAATAACTTGCTCTGATTCTTTTTCCTTGGATGCTTCCCCCGATTTGCGGGTCAAAATTGGTAGAGTTTCTTTGACGTAAGACTGCTTTTGAATCCTTTGTTGAATGGAATTTAAGGAACTACGAGAACCAGTAGGTAAATTTACAAGAGCAATATTATCCCCAAAAGGTTTGACATCAATATCAAAGCCATTGTTGCCACTGCTAATACTGCGAGAATTGCCACTACCACGTCGTAAATCCTGCTGTAACTGCAAGTATAGAGGTTGAGTAGAGCGAGAGGAGCGACTATTAGTCGTTGGTTTAAAACTAACAGCAACGCGATCGCGTTTGAGATTCAGAGGTATTTTTTGACCGTAAAAGGTATAAAATAGTTCGTCTGCCGTTTGTGCTTGTGCGAGTTTACCGTATTGATGAGGGATAAGGGAAACACTGGTAGAAGTTAGGAAACAACCAGCTAAAACCAGACTTGAGAGGAAACGTTTCATAATTGCACTGACAATAATTTTGCTGGTTAGGTGTATTTCTCAACTTGGGGAGGATATGCCATTTTCAGAAATTGCATAAGGTCGATTTCTTTAGAATTATAAAAAGATAGGAATGAAAAATCGCTGTCAAATCAGGTACTCAGTATTAAATGTATCAAGATAGAACTTATTGCGTATGGAAGCATTCACTATGTGATAATCAACAATAATATTTAAATAAAAATACTTATGGGTAATGCTTCAAGGTATTGGAAATTGGTGAGGATTGATGGGGGAGGGAACCGGAAAATTTTGGAAATTCCTACTGCTAAGTCATTTTTAACGCAATTATTTGGTGAATTAACAGATGATGTAACGGATGGGGATATTCAGCGTCAATTGATGGATTTGTATCGAGATAGTTCTAGTGACAGCACTTTGCTTGCAGAACGTTGTTTACTTTGCTTCCTATCTGGAATTTTAGAGCAGGGATGTCTGAGATTAACAAGGAGATTTGGTGAAAAGTATAATTTTCATTGCAGTGAGTTGTTACCTTTTGTCTTGGATGATGATGGGAAGTTATCATCAGCAAGTAACTATCAATGTTTTTCTCGACAAATTCTTCAAAGTTTTGATGCAACCCAAGGTAGTTTGACTGCTTGGGCAAATATAAAGGTAAAACAACACCCAGAATTAAATCAATTTCTTTTGGAGCGTGGTGTATATCTAATTAGCGATTGGGCAATTCTCAATGATACTCAACCTCAACAATTACAGCGTATTCTCAAGGATTTTCATACTCTCGGAGAATTAGAAATTCAGTTAGCACAATATCTTTTACAGGGCTATCATACTATTTATCGGGTTCAAAGATTACAAAATATTAGAAATAAAATTAGGAGTAAATGTCTTGAGCCAACTTATCAACAATTAGAAGATATTGCTATATATATCAAAAATCAAACAGGGAGATTATTTGACAATGAAACTGTGAGAATCAATTTGAAGAAACTAGCAAATCAATTACGTGAATATAGAATTTATGCCAGGGGTGGCTACGTACCAACAGATTCTCTAGATGTGAGTTTTACAGATAATTCTAATTCATTATTAGATAATGTAACTGCTCCTACAAGGGAAAATGATGAAACTAGCAAGGAAGAATCTGAATTTCTAGATTTTTACCGCCATCAATTTCAGGTGAGCTTGCAATCAGCTTTAGCCCAAGTGACAGAAGCAAAGGTGAGAAAATTACAGAAAAAGGGTGATAAAGCCAGAATATTTTTAACTGCTCTGGAGTTATCCCAATGTCAAAAGTTAGCAATGAATGAAATTGCTGAGCAATTAGGGATGAGGGCGCAATATACAGTGACAAAGTTATTAAAATTAAAGGAATTACGAACAGATGTGCAACAGGAAATGTTGATAATTTTAAAAGATTCGCTAAAGGAGCAAGCAAAAAAGTATGCTGATATGGAAACATTGAATAAACTAGATGAACAGCTAACAATTTTCCTTTCATCAGAAATTAGCAAAATTATTGAGAATGCAGAATCCCAGTCTCGAACGGCGAAGAATTATTTAAAAACTGATATTTTTGCAGAACGTTTATGTGAATATCTGGATATTAGAAAACAGGCGAATAATTAATTATGAATAACCTTACAAGTAATATTTTATCCATGTCTTACCTTGACTTCGACGATTTACCAACATCAGCAATTATTTTATCAGATGATGATATTGACCGAGCCGCCGAAATTAGCGTTCGCATTCCCAATCGGTTGAAGCAATGGCAAGTTTATCTCAATTGTTTGGCTTTATCTGCTTTTGAAACCTGGCTAGATGAAAGGGCAGAATCGCTAACGATTAATCCAGATAAATGTACAATTTTACAACCAGCTTTGGCAAACTTTATTAATGGTGTTGCTAATCTACAAGTTGGTGAATTTAAGATTTGTTTGATTGCTACTGGTAGTCTCAGTGATGAAATAGTGAGTTTACCAAGAGTCGTGATTGATTTACCTGAATTTATTCCCCATTTTTATGTTTTAGTGGAAGTATTGGAAGAACGGCTAAGTGCGAATGTTTACGCTTTCTTATCCTATAAAGAATTGCTAGAGAGGCAAAATTTAACGTCTCTACTATCAGATGGGAATTATCAGCTACCAATATCATGTTTTGATAGTAATCCAGACCGTTTATTGTTATATTTACGTTGTTTGGAAGTCTCAGCAATCTCCTTACCCGCAATTCCTACAAACCGTGCTGAGATTGTCGCAAGCGTACAAAATGAATTACTTGAATTATTACCTGAATTGCGAACTCCTGAGCGGGAATTAGCCGATATTTTAACCTGGGAACAAGCAACTGCTGTATTTACCCATCCAGAATTACTGAGTTGGATTTATACTTCACAGCAAGATAATCTTCTTCCTACAAATATCTTTTTACGGGATTTAATCAAATTAATTACCCAACCAGCAGTTAACGCTGGACGTTGGTTAGTTAATGAGTTAGATGAGTTAGCACAGGGACTTTCTTGGGTACTGTTACCAAGTTTTATTCCAGCTTCCGGAATGCGTCCAATGCGTAGTCCAGAAGAAGAATTTGAGGTAATTACTACCCAACTACGAGAAAGGGGTTTAGAAATTCCCCTACAAGCAAGGGGTGCATATCAGGATATATTGTTAGTTGGGATTCCTCTGCGGATGTATGCGGTAACTTG
>CAYVJO010000341.1:0-4005 GCA_964451735.1 uncultured Hyphomicrobiaceae bacterium
GACACGTCCCGCGCCGTGATGACCGGCAACGTCATGATGGAGCGTGCGTCCTTCTCTTAGCGGAACTTTGATCAAATTGCGTTTTGCAGCATCTGTGGCTTTACGGATGGCTTCCGGCACCTCGCGCGCCTTGCCATGGCCAAAGCCGACCCTGCCTTTTTGATCGCCAATCACGACCAGTGCCGCAAAGCCGAAACGACGACCGCCCTTTACTACCTTTGCAACACGGTTGATATGGACGAGCTTATCGACAAACTCGCTGTCGCGGTCTTCGCGCTCGCGTTCGCGCTCTCGTGGTGCTCGTGCCACTGATTTTCCTTCCCAAAGTCCAATGTTCTAAAAATTCAAGCCATTTTCACGCGCAGCGTCGGCCAAGGCCTTTATGCGTCCATGATAAATGTAACCACCGCGGTCAAAAACAACAGCTTCAACCCCAGATTCACGTGCACGTTTAGCAACCAACTTTCCGACCTCGACTGCTGCAATCTTGTCTGCACCGGTCTTGAGCACGACAGCTAGTTCCTTATCAAGCGAAGAGGCTGAAGCGACGGTAAAACCCTTAGTGTCGTCAATAACTTGAGCATAAATATGCTTTGACGATCTGAATACAGACAATCTTGGTCGTCCGCCGGAGGTTTTTCTTAAGTTTCTCCGAACGCGGGCTTTGCGCCGGATGAAATTTGTACTGGCCCTCATGGAGCTCTCCACTATTTCTTCTTTTTACCTTCCTTGCGGAAGATCTTCTCAGTTGAATATTTCACACCCTTGCCCTTGTAAGGTTCCGGGCGGCGGTAGCGTCGAATTTCGGCTGCAACCTGGCCGACCTTGGCGCGATCAATCCCGCTAACAATAATTTCGGTAGGTTTTGGACATTGAACTTGAATGCCGTCAGGCACAGAATATATCACCTCGTGACTATAGCCCAGTTGGAGCTGAAGGTCTTTCCCCTTCAACGCAGCGCGATAGCCAACACCATGGATGTCAAGGGTTTTGGTAAACCCATTGGCGACTCCCATCACGAGATTGTCTACGAGCGAGCGAGACATACCCCACATCGAACGGGCACGCTTTGTTTCATCTCGCGGGGTCACAACCAAGCCGTCATCGCCAAAGCTGACCGTGATATCATCGACAAGCGTTAGGGAAAGCTCGCCCTTAGGTCCTTTCACCGAAACTTTCTGCCCATCGATAGTCGCCGCTACGCCTTTGGGCAACAGGATCGGTCTTTTTCCAATTCTGGACATCGTCCAAACCTTCATATCTTTTGATGAGTCGGAGGCTTATTAGAATATACTACAAAGTACTTCGCCACCGACATTCTCGCGCCGCGCTTGATTGTCAGACATCACGCCCTTGGGTGTAGATAGGATCGAGACCCCAAGTCCATTCGCGACCGTTGGTAAGTCCTTCACTGACGAATATACACGACGGCCAGGAGTTGATACACGGCGCACCTCCTTTATAACAGGCTTTCCGTCAAAATATTTCAATTCTATTTCTATTTCGGATTTACCATTGTCATAGTCTATCCGTGAAAAACCTCGTATATAACCTTCGTCTTTTAATACTTCCAACACACGCTCGCGAAGCTTCGATGCAGGAGTAGAGACTTTTGGTCTACTCCGCATCTGAGCATTGCGGATGCGGGTCAACATATCTCCCAAGGGGTCTGAAACTGTCATAAAATTCCCCTACCAGCTCGATTTCACCATACCGGGAACGAGCCCGTTGGACGAAAGCTCTCTTAGTGCTATGCGCGACATACGTAGCTTGCGATAGTATCCACGAGGACGGCCACTGACTTCGCAGCGGTTTCGAATACGACTCGGCGAGGAATTTCGCGGAAGCTTCGCAAGCTTGAGACGCGCCTGGAAACGTTCTTCCGCAGGCAAAGTTTCACTTGAAGCAGCCGCCTTAAGCGATGCTCTGCGCGATCCAAACTTCTTGGCAAGCTTTTGGCGCTTACGATTACGTTCAACCATGCTCGTTTTTGCCATTGTTTCTTATCTCCTCATCCGCCAGTTGCTTGCCTCACTCAACTGCGGAATGGAAAGTTGAAATGTTTCAACAGTGCCCGGGCTTCATTATCATTTTGGGCAGTTGTGCAAACAATGATATCCATTCCCCATATAGACTCAACCTTGTCATAATCCACTTCGGGAAAGATGATGTGTTCTTTGACACCGAGCGAGTAGTTGCCTCTCCCGTCGAAGCTTTTAGGGTTTAGACCTCGAAAATCCTTTACTCGCGGAAGCGCTATCGTCACAAGCCTATCTAAAAATTCGTACATGCGCGATTTGCGCAACGTTACTTTCGCGCCAATGGGCATGCCATCACGAAGCTTGAACGTCGATATTGACTTGCGTGCTTTCGTTAAAACTGGTTTCTGCCCCGCGATCAACGCGAGATCCCGCGCAGCTGAGTCAACTTTCTTGCGATCTGCAACTGCCTCGCCGATGCCCATATTGAGAACAATTTTATCAAGGCTAGGAACCTGCATGGGATTATTGTATTTAAATTCCTCGACCAGAGCCGGACGCACTCGATCAAGATAGTGTCGCTTCAGACGAGGTGTATAGGTTGCAGCCTTACTCATCGATAGCTTCTCCTGAACGTTTGGCGTATCGAATTTTCCGCCCGTCGTCCAAAATTCTGTATCCTATGCGAGTCGGTTGACCATCCTTTGGATCCTCTATCGCTACGTTAGATATATGGATGGAGGCTTCTTTGGGTATGATCCCGCCTTCCCGGGCCGCAGTCTGTTTTTGGTGGCGGCGCACCATGTTCACGCCCTGAACAATAACCCGACTCTCCGTTGGGAAAACTTTGGCAATCTCGCCCCGCTTGCCTTTGTCTCGCCCAGTAACTACGACGACGTGGTCGCCTTTTTTTAATTTGAGTTTGGCCATTACAGCACCTCAGGAGCGAGCGAGATAATTTTCATATGTTGCCTGGCGCGCAGCTCTCTCGGAACGGGGCCAAAGATACGTGTTCCTATCGGCTCCTTATTGTTGTTCACAAGAACCGCGGCATTCCGATCGAAACGGATAAGGCTTCCGTCAGGACGGCGAAGCCCTTTGGCGGTCCGGACTACAACTGCTTTCATCACCTGCCCTTTTTTGACGCGCCCGCGCGGAATTGCTTCCTTGACACTAACGACAATAATATCGCCAACCGTGGCAAAGCGACGCTTCGAACCACCCAAGACTTTGATGCACTGCACGCGGCGGGCGCCCGAATTATCGGCCACATCCAAGTTCGTCTGCATCTGTATCATCTAACTGCCCTTAATCAACCAGACCTTCGCTTAATCTTAGGTCGCCTGACATGACGTCCACTAAGCTCGATGGTTATCTTGTCTATCAGACACTGGCGCCTGCGTTATTGAGCACGGCCCATTTTTTTTTCTTCGAAATCGGAGCGCACTCTTCAATACGAACAATATCGCCCTCTTTACAGGAATTGTTCTCATCATGCGCATGGTATTTTTTGGTCAGTCGTACAGTCTTCTTAAGCACCGGATGTGTAAAGCGACGTTCGACTTGTACAACTACAGTCTTATTATTCTTGTCTGACACAACAACACCCTGAAGAATACGTTTCGGCATATTCCAAACCTTTATTTAGAACCTTGAGTAGCAAACTTTTTTTCGCGCTCAATTGTATGAATTTTCGCTATCGTCCGCCTAACATCACGTACACGAGATGTATTCGTAAGTTGTCCTGTCGCTTTTTGAAAGCGAAGGTTGAATTGCTCGCGTTTTAACTTGATCAATTCGTCCCGAAGCTGATCAGGAGTAAGATCGCGAATGTCGCTAAGCTTCATTTCTCTAAGCCTTTCCAGCAGCAGCGACTTCACCGAAACGGGCTATTATTCGCGTCTTAATTGGGAGCTTCGCCGCACCAAGACGCAAAGCCTCCCGAGCAATTGGATCAGGGACGCCATCTATTTCAAACATAATACGTCCCGGCTTCACCACGGCAACCCAATGATCAACTGAACCT
>CAYVJO010000342.1:0-4003 GCA_964451735.1 uncultured Hyphomicrobiaceae bacterium
CGGCACGTTGCCCGCGATGGGCGGGGTCAGGCCGGCGTCGGTCTTCGAGATGACGCTTGACGACCCGGTCCTCGGACGCCGCATCCGCCATTGTTACGATATCGTAAGCCTTCCGGTGGAAGGTTGATGCTCACCGGGCGTTGCGAAGCGAGATCAGTGCATGTTCGACGCTGGCGGCGATGCGCAACAGATGCTTGTCCCGGCCATGGCTTGCAGCCAGCATCAGTCCGACCGGCGCGCTTCCCGGCGCATGGCAAGGCAGCGAGATCGCGCAGCCATCCAGTAGATTGAAGCAACTTGGATTGCGCAGCAAAAGCCGGTTGAGCCGGATGTACTCGTCATCGGCTTCGAATGCGCTGAAAGGCGGGGCTACGATCGGAACTGTAGGCAGCATCAGCGCGTCATAATCCTGAATGGAGCGCCCGAACTCCGCGATCAACCCGGCGCGCCGTTCGACCAGGGCGACATAGTCGGCGCCGGAAAGACTGGCCGCCATCTCGATGCGGCCGCGGACTCGCGGATCGTATGTCTCGCCCCTTTCTGCAATTCGTTCTCGATGAATCGCAAGCGCCTCCACGGCGACGATGCCGCCCCTGTCGGCGAGAGAGGGAAGCGCATCAAATACGGCAATGTCGATATACTCGACCTCCGCTCCGGCATCGCGCAAGGCTTGCACTGACGCTTCGAAAGCCTTCGAAACCGGTTCGTCTATGCCATCGAAAACAAGCGTCCGGGGGATGGCCAGCCGCAAGCGGCGGATGGGCAGGGGCTGTGTGGATACGGCAGGCTCGCCCGCCATGACCGCGTCAGCAAGCGCGACGCATGCGACGCTGCGGCCAAACGCGCCAACGCTGTCGAGCGATTTGGAGAGCGGGAAAACACCCGTGAGCGGAATTCGGGAGGCCGTAGGTTTGAACCCTACGACCCCGCACAGCGCGGCCGGGATGCGGCACGAGCCGCCCGTGTCTGTGCCGATTGCCAGGGCCGTCATGCCATCGGCGACCGCGACTGCGCCGCCGGATGTGGACCCGCCTGGTATGCGGCCTGTTTGCCGGTCCCAGGGATTGGCGGGCGTTCCGTAATGTGGATTGATGCCTACCCCGGAATAGGCGAACTCGGTCATCGTGTTGCGGCCGATGAAAATCGCTCCCGCCGCTCGCAACCTCGCTATGGGCACAGCATCCCTCGCGGCGGGGGCGCTGTCAGCTAAGGCCATCGATCCTGCGCTTGTCGCTTCCCCAGCGACATCGAAAAGGTCCTTCGCCGAAACCGGGACGCCCGCAAGAGGGGACGGGACGGCGCCATACCTGCGCATCGCATCGCTGGCGGAGGCCAGATCGAGCGCCTTTTCACGATCGGCGCTCATGAAACAGTGGCGGCCTTCGCCGCCCGGATCAGCTATGCGCGCAAAGCACCCCTCGACCAGACCACGCGCGTTGATGCGGCCTTTCTCCAGATCCTCCGCCAGCGCCAGCAGTGTCTTGCCGCAAGACGTTTCACTCTCATCCGCCATGACACACTCCCTCGACCATCAGCCTGTTCTGAAAATGCCACGCCACGCTAGCAGCCATGGCAAACCCATTATCGCGGCGGCAAGCGGATCGCGCCATCGAGCCGGACCGTCTCCCCATTGCAATAGCTGTTTTCAAGCAGATGGACCGCAAGCGCGGCGTATTCCTCGGGCCGGCCCAAGCGCTTCGGATAGGGCACGGACGCCGCCAGCGCCTCTTTGATGTGGTCTGGCAGGCTATCGAGCAGCGGTGTTGCAAACAGACCCGGCAAAATCGTGTTGATGCGGATGTTCTCGCCCATCAGGTCGCGCGCGATAGGCAGGGTCATTCCGGTAACCCCGGCTTTCGACCTGGCCAATCTGACCGTCCTCGGCCGCGACGCTCGCTGTGCACACGATGGCCCCCCTGTCGCCGCAGACGAGCGGCTCCAAGGTCATCATTCCGGCCGCCGATTTGGCGATGCACCGAAAAGTGCCGATCAGATTGACCTGGATGACGCTCTCAAATGCGCTCAAGGGAAAATGCTTGATTTCGCCCGTATCCTTGGCGCGGCTTGCTGTTTTGATACCGTTTGCAATGCCGGCGCAATTGATGAGGACACGCTCCTGGCCATGGGCGTCGCGCGCCTTGGCGAATCCATTATCGACATCGGCCTCCGACGTCACATTCACCTTGCAAAAGATGCCCCCGATCTTCGAGGCTAAAGCTTGCCCAGAATCTTCGTTCAGATCGAAAATCGCAACCTTCACTCCTTTAGCCGCGAGCGCCTCAGCGGTTGCCCGGCCAAGGCCAGACGCCCCGCCTGTGACAACGGCGGAAATGGATGTTTCCAACTGCATGATCTTGCGTCCTTCCCTATGTAGCGTTTTGCAAAGGGCGGTCTGGCGCGAGCCTTCGCGATGTGCCTTAAGCGAAAGCCCTTCGACGTAGAATACCGGGCCTGGATAGCCGCTGTCGAGACGCTGCGAAAGCCGGCTGGCCGGTACGGTCATCCAGGAGGTAAAGCGCGGCAAATGGTACCAATATCCGAAGGGAACATTGCAGTTCACCGATCATTCATTCGATTGTCGCTTTTATCGAAAGGTGATATTGCGTGCTCGCCTTTCGTGCATGGCATTGGTTTACAAGTTAAATAGCGAGGAAGCACCGTGAAAATACAAGGAAAATTACTCGCAGCTGCTCTTTTATTCGCAGCGACAGCTGTCCCTGCGCTTGCAGAGGACATAGGCGATGCGGTAGCGGGCGAAAAGGTTTTCAAGAAATGCATGGCTTGTCACCGCGTTGGCGACGACGCCAAGAACCTTGTCGGACCGCAGCTCAACAACGTCATCGGACGCACCGCTGGTACAGTGGAAGGCTTTCGTTATTCAGAGCTGAATCATAATGTCGGAGAGTCCGGACTGGTCTGGACGGCTGAGGCAATTATTGAATATTTGCCTGATCCGAACGCATTCTTGAAGAAGTATTTGACCGATAACGGCCATGCTGATCAGGCCAAAGGCTCAACGCGCATGACCTATCGTCTCAAGGACGAGAAGGAGCGTAAGGACGTCGTGGCCTATCTGAAGCAATTCTCCGAGAAGAAATAGAACTTACGTGTCTCGTATCGGGCTTGTTAATTTGCCCGCATTCGGACGTGAAATTCCTGTGACGGCGGGTACAACGGTCTCATTTGCCCGTAAGCACCTGATACCCGCTGTCGCAGCTACTTTGCATATTCTGTACTATACGCATTGATCCAAACTGGGGCTTTAGCTCGAGTCTGGTAGAATTTATGCGAAATGAAGAGCTGCGGCGCTTTACGTTTGGCGCTTGGCCGTCATGTGTGAGTAGGCAAAGGTAGGTCAGGTAGGAATTCTCGTCCTTCGTCCCGCAAAAAGCGCCAGAGCGCGGCGGGCGCGGGCATAAGCCGCTTTTCAGCCAGATGCACAACCATCCATTGCCGTAAGGCGGGCAATCCCAGGACATCAAGTGTCACAAGTCGGTTCGTTTCGACTTCGATGGCGATCGTATGGGCGGATATGAAGGCGATGCCAAATCCTGCCATGACGCTCTGTTTTATCGTTTCGTTTGACGATATCTCCATTCCGATACGAGGTTTTGCGCCTGCCTCCTCGAAGAGTCTCTCCATCAGAATTCGCGTGCCAGAACCTTTCTCGCGCATCAGGAACGTTTCTTCGGCAAGCTCGGCGTAGGAAAGAGCGGCGCGTTTCGCGAGCGGATGGTCAGCGCGGGCGATGATCACATGCGGATTGTTGCCAAGAACGCGGCTTTTCACCTCCAGGTCCTCAGGTGGCCGGCCCATTATCGCAAGGTCGAATGCAAGCGAGGCGAGCGCGCGGATCGTCTCCTCGCGGTTGCCAACAGACAGTTTCAGTTCCAGCTCCGGATGTAAACGCTTGAATGCGCCGAGGGCCGCGGGCGCGAAGTATTTGGCAGTGCTGACAATCCCAATCGACACGGAACCGCCTTTCAGCCCACGCATCGCTCCG